>NZ_JADBUP010000090.1:0-12098 GCF_020245605.1 Microcystis sp. M061S2
AAGCGATCGTTCAAGCCTTTAGTCAGATTACATTGCGAGACATCCATCACTGGTTTACCCATTGTTGCTATTGCGATACCCCTTTTAAAGAGCCTACCTAGTCATCCATGCTGTACCTCATTCAACTGAAACCCGCTATATGTCCCCATATAATCAATTTGGAGATACTAGATTAGGTATAATTATTCGTAATGATAGCGAGCTTGCAGAAATAAAATTCGATTATTCTCGACTTGATAAACTAAACGATGCTCTAAATTAATTCTTCTTGACCATAAATTAGAGCCAAGATGTTTAAGAGGTTCAGGTTTACCAATACCGGAAAAAGGTTCTGCAAGTATTGCTTCAATTAAGTCCCAAAGACGTTCCCAGATTTGGGGGTTATTGCGGGCCCACCACCGTAAATCTTCGCGAAATTGTGGGGCAAATTCAGGACAAACTCGCACAATTTCGGTTTCAGACTTCTGCGGCTTTTTCTTGCTCAATCTCGGTCTCCAATTCTTGACGTAATTCTTCTAGAGAAGTGGTGGCAGCTGTCTGAGATAATCTTTCTTGTGACCAATTTAAGGACTGAAAAAGTCGTTGAGCGTTAGCTGGAGAGCGCAAAAGATAAACTTCTTCTAATAAAGCGGATAATTCGTCAGCAGCAATCAAGGCCACATCATGATGACCCTGACGTTGGACAATAACGATCGAGTTTCCCAGTTCTACTTGTTCTAAAACCTGAAGAAAATGTTCCTGTGCTTGGGTATAGCTAGTATAGGTGGTGGGGATGGGCAGCATGGCCATTAATCAACTCCGCAGTCAAAAAATTAATCAATGGGTGCGTTAACCAAGAGTAACGCACCCCGAGGAAATTACACCGAAGTTAAGGTTTTCTCCGCGCTAATTTGCGCTTCGGGACTATCCGCTTCCGAGGGAGGGACCACTTGCCAGAATTGACCGAGATAGCTATCCCAATTAGCTAAAATTAACTTACCTTTGGGGCTATTAGTGCGTTCTACATGGGCCTCAATTAAAGATTTTAACTGTTCCGCACCGGCAGCCGTGCCAACCCGTTGAATCTTGACAATTTCGGGGTTGAGTTTCTCCGGTAGGGACGGATCAAGGATATAAGCTAATCCTCCCGTCATCCCGGCGCCGACGTTGCGACCGACGGAACCAAGCACGACAATTACCCCCCCGGTCATGTATTCACAGAGGTGATCCCCGGCCCCTTCGATAACTGCTTTTGCAGTGGAATTGCGGACAGCAAAGCGTTCACCAGCGCGACCATTAGCGTATAATACCCCACCGGTGGCCCCGTAGAGACAGGTATTACCGATAATAGCGTTATCTTCGGGCTGATAATTGGCGTTTTGGGGCGGTACGATGACAATTTCGCCGCCGTAGATGCCTTTACCCACATAATCGTTAGCTTCTCCCTCTAAATGGAGATTGACACCGGGTAAATTAAATGCTCCGAAACTTTGACCAGCTGCGCCCTGGAAATTGAGCTTAATTTCGCCTTCAAAGCCATCATTACCGTATTTTTGGGCAATTACCCCCGCAATTCTCGCCCCGACGGAGCGATCGGTATTGACAATCCTGTAGGTTTTGCTGACGGTTCCCTGTTGCTCGATCGCCTGTTTAATCTCGCTATCGGCTAGAATTTCCTCATCGAGGACAGCACCGTTACTATGTACTTCCTCGTGCTGCAACCAAGAGCGATCGCTGCGGCCATCGGGTAAATTCAACAAACAATCGAGATTGAGGGATTCTGTCTTAGTTAAACGAGCATCGGAGCGCACTTTTAACAGATCTGCCCGGCCAATCACCTCATTTAAACTGTGATAGCCTAATTTCGCCAATAATTGCCGCGTTTCCTCAGCCACCAAAGTGAAGAAATTGACCACATGAGCGGGAATTCCTGGAAAACGAGCGCGGAGACGTTCCTGCTGGGTAGCGACTCCCACAGGGCAATTATTCGTGTGACAGACGCGGGCCATGATACACCCCTCAGCAATCATGGAAATGGAACCAAAACCGAATTCCTCCGCACCCATCACGGCAGCCATGAGGATATCCCAACCGGTTTTTAGTCCTCCATCTGCGCGCAAAATCACCCGATGACGCAGTTGATTTTCCATTAACATCCGATGCACTTCCGTCACTCCCAATTCCCAGGGACTACCCGCGTGTTTGATCGAACTTAGGGGTGATGCACCTGTACCACCATCGTGGCCGGAAATCTGGATAATATCAGCGTTAGCTTTGGCAACTCCGGCCGCAATTGTGCCGATACCGATCTCGGCCACTAATTTGACGGAAACTTTGGCCCGGGGGTTAATTTGGTGTAAATCGTAGATTAATTGTGCTAAATCTTCGATCGAGTAGATATCGTGGTGAGGAGGGGGAGAAATCAAAGTTACTCCCGGTTTCGATCGCCGTAACATGGCAATATAGGGACTAACTTTTTTCCCGGGTAATTGACCTCCTTCTCCCGGTTTTGCTCCCTGGGCCATTTTAATCTCTAGCTGTTTTCCACTCATTAAGTATTCGGGAGTGACTCCAAAACGGCCCGAAGCTATCTGTTTAATGGCAGAATTAGCTGTATCACCGTTTTTTAAGCCGTTTAGGTGGGGCATGGTCACGGAATGTCCTTCGGCATCCACATCGCTTAAGCTGGTGTAACGGATCGGATCTTCTCCCCCTTCTCCGGAATTGGACTTACCTCCGATGCGATTCATGGCGATCGCTAGGGTTTCGTGTGCTTCCCGGCCCAAGGCACCGAGGGACATTCCCCCTGTGCAGAAGCGTTGCAGGATACTTTCGATCGATTCTACTTCTTCGATGGCAATTGAGGCTCGATCGCTGTTAAATTCTAATAGATCGCGTAAAGCGGTGACAGGTCTTTCCTGCAAGATTTGACGATAGGTTTCGTAATGGTCATATCCTTCACCTTGGGAGTGAGCGGCCACGGCTTTATGGAGTGCTTTCGCCATTTCCGGGGAATTCATGTGGTATTCTCCCCCCGGACGGTAGTTGACAAAACCGTAGTTTTCTAGTTTTTTGGCGGTAAGATTGGGGAAAGCTTTACTGTGGAATGCGATCGCTTCTTGGGCCACTTCAGCAATGCTTAAACCCCCGACGCGACTGGTAGTACCGTTAAAAGCTAGTTTAACTAAATCTGCCGATAATCCGATCGCCTCGAAAATTTGCGCCCCATGGTAGGAAGATAGGAGAGAAATACCCATTTTCGAGAGGATTTTCAGTAATCCTGCTTCTACGGATTTGCGGTAATTAATTAGGGCTTTTTCGAGGCTAATAGCTTCTAATTTGCCGTTTTCCATCAATTTCTGGGTTTTTGGCTCGATCCACCACTGGGCGATCGTTTCTAGGGCCAGATAGGGACAAACTGCGGAAGCGCCATAACCAATTAGACAAGCGAAGTGATGGGTACTCCAACACTGGGCCGTGTCGATAACGATCGAAGCTTTTAAACGCAAGTGTGAGCGAATCAGGTGATGATGGACGGCACCAACAGCTAATAAAGGGGGAATATAGCTAGTTTTTTCGTCAATAGGAGCAGTTCTGTCACTAAGAATTAAAATTTCCGCTCCCGATGCTACTTTCTTGGCGGCCTCAGCGCACAAATGAGCGATCGCTGTTTCTAATCCCCGGGGGCCGGTGGTCAGATCATAAAGGGTAGAAAGTTCGGCTGTTCTGTAGCTAGAGGTTTTAACTTTGGCTAATTCCGCATTATTGAGCAGGGGAGAGTCTAATTTCAGTAAATGTGCGTCATCAACCCCTAATTTAAGTATATTGCCCCGTCGTCCCAGATACATAGTCAAGGACATGACTAAACTTTCGCGTAAAGGATCGATGGGGGGGTTAGTAACTTGGGCAAAACGTTGTTTAAAGTAATCGTAGAGAAGATGGGGTTTACTGGAGAGGACCGCTAGGGGAGTATCATCACCCATACAGAAAGTCGGTTCTTTTCCCTGTTCTGCCATGGGAACGATAATCATATCCACATCTTCGGCAGTATAACCAAAAGCGGTTTGCAGGGGAAGGAGATGACTAGGAGCGGGAATGTCTATCGCTGTTTCTTTGTCAATCAAGGTGCGTTGGGATTTCACCCATTCACCGTAGGGATTAGCTCGGGCAATTTCCTGTTTAATCTGCCAATTACGCTTAATTTCGCCTTTTTCTAGGTCCACTGCGAGCATTTGACCGGGGCCGAGACGACCTTTTTCGATAATGGTGGTTTCATCGAGGGGAATAGTTCCCGCTTCCGAGGAAACGACGATATAACCATTGTTAGTAATGCTATAACGGGCCGGTCGCAAACCGTTGCGATCCAAACAGGCGCCGACGATTCCCCCGTCACTGAATACCAGTAAAGCCGGACCGTCCCAGGGTTCCTGTAAACCGCTATAGTATTCGTAGAAGTCGATAATTTCGGGATAATTCTGTAAATCCGGCTGATTATTGTAGGCCTCCGGCACTAGGATCATAGCCGCTTCTAGGGGACTGCGACCGGTTCTCACCAATAATTCTAGGGCGCTATCGAGGTTATAGGAGTCGCTGTTAGCGGGGTTAACAATGGGGGTCAGGGATTGTAATTCTTCGTGGGTCCAACCTTGGGTTTCTAAAGCGGGTTCCCGGGCCGACATCCAGTTAATATTGCCCAAAAGGGTGTTAATTTCGCCGTTATGACCCAATAAGCGCATCGGTTGAGCGAGGGGCCATTTCGGTTGGGTATTGGTGCTAAAACGACGGTGATAAATGGCAAATTGACTGCTATAGGCGGTATTTTGCAGGTCTAGATAGAATTCTCGCAGGATTTCGCCCCGTACCATCCCTTTATAGACAATGGTGCGACAGGAAAAGGAACAGAAATAGAAATCATCGGCCAGTTGCTTACCGACTTCAGAACGGGCAATATAGAGTAGGCGATCGAATTGAGAACCGGCTAAATCGGGGGAAGTCACCAGAATTTGCTCGACGTAGGGTTGATTTTCCCTTGCTTGTCTTCCGAGGACTTGGGGATGGACGGGAACAGCACGCCAACCTAAAATCTTAATATTATATTTATTGACAATTTCCTCGATATGTGCTTTAGCGTCGGTGCGTTCTTGGGCCGCTTGGGGAAGAAAGACCATACCCACCCCTAGACGCTCAGATTCTGGCATATTTAAGCCATTTTCGGCGAACCAAGGAGCGAGGACATCTCTGGGGATAGCGGTCATCATACCGGAACCGTCCCCGGAATCCTGATCGGCGCTGCAGCCTCCCCGGTGTTCCAAACAACCTAAGGCTAAAAGTGCCTGTTCAATCAGTTGATGGCTACCAGAACCGCGCACATCGGCAATAAAACCGACTCCGCAAGCGTCCCGTTCCTCTACGAGCCATCGGGGACCCCAATAGGGATCGATTTGGTGTATATTGTCGGTTTTTAGGTTATTTTGTTGCGCCATAGAAGTTATCCTTAGGGTCGTTGTCTAGAAGGGTGGGATAGTTGGTCTGCTGAAAGGGTCAATCTAGAATAGAATTTTTTTTGATCTTGCCGTTTCGATTGTCGCTGATTTTTCCTAATTTTTGCCTGTTGCCATCTTTATCTTGGCCGGTCTGAGGAATCACAGGTGATCTACCATGATATAGTAGCTCTCAGGAATTGTCATCGAAAATCCCCTGGATGGGGTGAAACATCCTGTTAGGTGCTTATTTTCGCAGAATATTGTCAGATTATAAATATTATTGGAGCAATGGGGTCAAATTCAGGACAAGACTTTAGCTAAAGAGCTGGGTAAATCGGCCAATTTTTCCACCACTGTCACCCCAGCTTCTTGAAAATGACGTAAGCTATCTTTTCTGGTATTCTTAGCGGCAACAGAGTAGGAAAGTTGGTTAGAAATAATTGTTTCTGTATCGCCGAAATTGGTTTCAATCGCTGTATTTAACCCGACAAGATAGGCAATCACTGGTTTTTCGATCGCCGAGGCAATATATTTGGCTGCCTCGATTTCGGCCTTTCCTCCCACCTGACTGACGAGGAGAATCGCCTCGGTATTTTCATCTTCCTCAAAAACCTGCAACCATTGGGACAAATTGGAGCCAATAATGCCGTCAGTACCCAAATTTACCGCCATAGATTCACCATAACCGGCTGCTGTTAAAGTTTTCGCCACTTCATCCCCTATGCGATCGCCACGGGTGATCAGACCGATTGTCCCCGATTGATAAAAACTGGGTTCACAAATACCCAACCAAAGATAATTGGGAATAATCACACCCTGGCTGCCGGGGCCGAGAATTAATGTCCCGGTGGTACTAGCTATCTTTAATAATTCCACCAGATCCAAGGGGGGAACTCCGGGGGTGACGATAATTAATTGGGGAATTGCTGCTGCGATCGCTTCTAAGGCCGCATCTAGGACTTGATTGGGGGGGACTAAAATTAAACTGGTCTTGATTTCTCCGGCTTCAGCAACGGCCTCGGCCACTAGATCAAACACTGGTATCTCTGCGATTATCTCACCACCGTGGCCACTAGCCACCCCGGCTACTAAACAGGTTCCCTGAGCTTTCAATCGTGCCGCATAATATTTGCCTAGGGGTCGATCGATCCCTTGCATAATTATCTGATCTTTATCTGTCCATTTCATATATTAAGTGTTGGGAGTTGTTTCAGTAAACAGTAAACAGTAATCAGTAAACAGTAAACAGTAATCAGTGAGACACTGTTGATGGGAGTTTTTTTCAGTGGTCAGTAAACAGTAAACAGTAATCAGGTTCTGAAGGCAAGAGTCACTCATGCAAGAGGCAAAAGAAATGTCTCACGTCTGACTCACTGTCTCACTTTCTTCTCCTCCCTCTTCTGCGGTTCGACAAACTCACCGTCCACTCTGGCACCAGATTCTTTGCCATCGAGAATTTCTCGTCCTTTTTTCACCATTTCTTGGTTAATTTTGTTAAGGAGATTTAAGTTAATTCCTTTCCGAAAATATACCATCATTTTGGCATCAAAAGGGACTTCTATTTGATAGTTTTTTAGCCCAATAAAATAGTGGAGGTAAGGGTTTTCCCTAACTTCTTCGATGGTTTCTCTATCACTTATTCCTAATCTTTATTGAATAATTAATGATGCCAATGCCACCCTAAATGGTAAGGCGGGCGCCCCCTTATTTTCAGGGAAGCTTTTTGCGTATTCTTCTTCAAATTTTTCCCAGGGAATTATAGTCATTTCAATTAAGATTGAGAATATCAATGCCAGAGTTCATAAGGGGCTCTTTTGGATTTGGTGGGTAAAATGTATTCTGAGATACAGTCCTGCTGGCGAGGGAGTGGAGGGAACCACTCCAGACACAGAGGACACAAAGATCGATCCTATGTAAGTTAAACTTATCACACAGAACCTGGAAGAGTTCATAAGGGTTTAACTGGTCTAGAGTGTATCAGACTTATCTGAAATGACTATAAGTTGGTCATAATAACTACGGCGGATTCAGGATTGGTCTGGTACATTCTCCACTAAGGAATTAGCTGTGCCAGACGAATAAAGCAACCGCCGTAATTTATTACGCTTCCAAGGCCGCTCAGATCAGCAAGAAATTGCTGCTGACCAGGTTGGGGAAGACCGCGTTGGCCGACGCCACATCCGAGGGAAAAGCTGGATTGAAGCGGTTCAGGTTGGCGATCTGCGTGGGCGTGACAACGCCAGTGCCGTCGGGATCAAAGAACAGATCACCGTTGGAGAGGTTATAGATGAAGCGCTGGCTTGCCGTGTTGGCCACCGTCGCCCCGGCCTCCGCCCGCAGCTGGGCTGCGGTAAGGGTGGAGCCGCTCAGGCCTGCGTAGACGTTCTTGTCGAAGACCAGTTGGTCCAGACTGGAGTTGAAGTCCCGCAGTTGATCCACCCCATTGAGACCCGGGGCCTCGTTGAAGGTGAAGCGATCGTTTCCTCCCCCCCCTGTGATAGTGTCGTTCCCTTGGCCGCCGATGAGGGTGTCGTTACCAGCCTGTCCCTTCACCTGGTCGTTGCCCAGCGCACCGGAGACCAGGTCGTTGCCATTGCCGCCGTTGAGATCATCGACGCCATCCTCACCGAAGAGGCTGTCGTTGCCCTCTCCGCCATACATATCGTCGTTGCCAGTGCCGCCATAAATCTGATCGTTGCCGGCATCCCCACGCAACATGTCAAAGCCGTTTTCACCGTAGATGGTGTCATCTCCTTCACCGCCATCGGCAAAGTCATTGTCATCGCCGGCCCAGAAGGTGTCCGCGCCTCCATCGCCCCACATGCAGTCATCCCCAGCCAAGCCCTTGAATTGATCGGAGCCGTTGGTGCCGCCAAAGAGCTCACTGGCCTTGCCCTCCCCGTTGGGACTGAACACGCCGCGGGCATCAAGGTAGTTGCCACCATTGCCGACAAGCACGCCATTCACATAGCCAGCCCTGCCCACCAGCCGTTGAGTTCCAGTGACATCCACCACCGTCTGAGTGGCCTCAAGCAATAAAGCTTCAGAAGAATAGGTGTTGAAGCTTTGCAGGGATCGCTCATAATCAGCATCATTCACCGCAAAGATCTTGTGGTAGAGATGCTTAACTCCCGTGGCAGCCATCACCATGTCGGCCACCGTCTTGCCCTTGATTTCCTCCACCAGATCCGTGGCAGCCAGCTTGCTCAGGTAGTAGGTTTCATCACCCCGCTGCAGTTGCTGCATCTGGTAGGCATAGATGAAATCATGGGTCGGGCCAAGCATACCGCCGGGGGTTTTGGCCTCTGCCAATCCCCCCAGCCAGAGGGAGATCTTTTGGAAGTCCTGGTTGCCGCTGGGCGTGTTCACCGGTGCTGCGGGATTGAGGGCATCCGTGCTGCTGCCGCTGTAGAGCAGGCCCATGAAAGCGTCATCCCCCATGGCCAAATCCGCCGCAGCGGAGAGGGCGGCGGCGTAGGTGGCTGCCGCGCCTGGAGCCGAACTGGCTTGCAGTTGATTCCAATAGGAGAGATCGGCATTGCCCGAATAGCCACTGAGGATGGCATCGCGGGCGTAGGCCATGATGAACGTCTTCAACGATTCGGGATGAAGCAGATGGGCTCCAAAATCCTTCCAGCTGATATAGGGCCGCAGGTTGGCCTCCAGGGACGCCAGGTTAGCGTCAATGGCATTGTTGGCCTGCACCAACCCGGTGGTGCCCCCTGGAGAGGTGCGTACGTCACGAAGGTAGGTTTGAATCTGGCGACGGGCTTCATTGAGGGAGGTGATGCCGGTATCCAGGCCGCGGGCGATGTTGAGGGCACCCAGATCCAAGGGCAGGCCCACCAGGGCGTTTTGAAGGGTGTTGGTGATGAATTCATCGGTAGCGTTGCCCACCTGCTGGCTCATCCCTGCGGCGATCTGCCCTGCTGTGTGGCGCGTGTAGATCTGGGGGGCGAGAAAGGCCTGCAGCAGCGGGATGTCCATCTGCCCGCCGGGGTTAGCCAGGCCCGTTTGCTGGTTCACCGAGGTGAGGGCCACGGTTTCGGTGAGCTGGGAATGGCCGAAGCGAAAGGCGCTGGAGGCGAATTCCGCCAAGATGCTGGCATTGAAGCCGGCGTTGTTGTTGTTGCCCGCGTTGGCACCTGCGAATGCACCCAGGTTGGGGGTAATGCGCCGCGCGTACTCCTGCAACACATGGTGTTGGTAGAAGTTTTCATTGGCCAGCTTGGCCATTTCAAACAGCTCTTGTCCGGAAAGGGCCTGGTTATTACCATTGTTTCCGGCATTCTGGGCTAGATTGGCCTGAATCTGAGACAGGATATTGTTGTGGGTGGTGACAAAGATCTCATGCATTGCCGTGAGACCAATATTTTCATTCAGGCGCCCATCTCCGCCCACAGCGTGTTGATTCAGCCGAGAGGGATCCTTCAGATCACCGTTGGCTTTGAAGGGATCGCTACCAGCAGGCTGGGGAGAGCCTTTCCAGTCACTGGCCAGATCGATCAGAAACGCTGAACCGGCCTTGGCCAGCACCTGATTGGACGTGACATCCGCCGTATCAAAGACGTAGCTCTTCTGCCCCGTCACCTTGTTGAGCACCACAAAGGCATAGCGGCCTGCATTGGGCTGGCCCTGGGGGATGATCTCCACCAGGGGTACAGACAGCACATCGCGATCGCGCAAGGTCAGGCCAATGCGCTCGGCATTCTTTTTCAGGTCAAACCAGCGGGCGGTGGAGTTTTGCGGATCTGCGAGCAGCCGGCCCGTCAGTTCACCATTGCCCTTGTATTCCCGCATGAAAATGGCATGGCTCTCCACCGAGCCATAGACCTGGTTGAGATCAAAAAAGGCGGAGGTCTGGTTGAAGCTCTCGCCATTGCGTGGGGTGAGCTTCAGCACACTCTGGCCGCTGCCGTTAGTGGTGGTGGAGGCAACCACGCCGGTGAAGGCCGCCTTGCTGTTGATGGTGGTCACTATATCGTTGAGGGTGGCACCCGCACTGATCACGATCAGCTGCTCATTGAGTACCAAGGTCCCCCCACTGGTGCCAGTGAAGCTGGTGCCGATGGCGGCGTTCTCATTGTCCACATCCCATTGGCTGGGGCGGCTGTAGTCCGCTAGGCCTAGCTCCGCCACCAGGGCATCGCGGCTGCCCTCGCCGATCTCCACCTGCACCGTGTTGGTGCGGGAGAGAGCCATGAAGTTGGTGGGCGAGCCAGGGGTGTAAAGGCTGTCTCCGGGGAGCAGCGGGATCAGCAGGCTGCCATCCTTGCCCTTGGCGAGAAAATCCATGCCGTGGTCGTTGTATTGGCCAAACAGGGCGAAAAAGCCTGAATTCGGCAGGGGATTCCCAGTATTGGAGCCATTCACCCCATTGCCACCGGTGAGAATGGTTTCATGGCGGGTGTTGTTTTTCTGGCTCACCCGCTTGCCGGCCTGGGTGCCGGCCTGGGTCCACTCCCTGGCGTAGGGATCATCCAACAACTGCAGCGCTGTCCTGCCGCTTTGATTGGAAACCAGATTGCTGATCAGCCTGGGGCTGGCATCAAAGATGTAGGGATTGCTGGGATTGGCAGAGCCGCGAAGGCTGTAATCAATCGTATAGTTTTGGTCGTAGACGACCGCTCCCGTCTGGAAGTTGATCGTGAAACCACCCGTGGCTTGCGTGAAGCTCTGGCTGGTGAGACGGCGAAACAGTGTGCCTGTCGCCCCGGCCATGAATTTCGGATCTGTGGTGGACAAGGGGTAGGGTGCCGAGATGGGGGTGATGCCGCCACCCACCTGGTAACGCAATTGATCCGTGCCATCGACAAAGCGGATGCCACTGGTGGGTCTGGCGCCCGTCACACCGGGATTGAAGCCAGGCAGAACGGCGAGACGGGGATCGTTGTTCCATTCCTTGTAGACGCGATATTGATAACGGAGAAAAAACAGATCGTCGATTGTGAAAGTATCAATCACTGAATCGAAATTGGGATTTGGCATGATTTGGCAATGTGCAATATTTTTCCTAACCCGTGTGCAACCATATTTTTAGTCTTGATTTACAAGGTCTTCAGAAATCAGCAGAGATAAAGTCTCCTTTGTAACCCTGATTCTGTCGTTTTTAGTTGCACATCGTGTTTTTTTTACTTGAAAGACAATAATATAGTTTCAGGGCAGAAACGTTGCATCTCCCAATAAAACTTTACATTTAACCTACCTTCCCCACTTCTTAACATTCCATTGATAATTTTCCCTAATACATTGCTTAGAAACCATTACCAGCAATGATTATAGCTAGAGTGATCGATTTTTCTCAAGGTGAAGAATTGTAATTTGTTTTCTCAGAAAAATCAATTATTGAGAATGGTTCTTAATAGTAGTTTCTACAATGACAGTTTTTGGTAAAAACATCTTGAGGAATGTAAAAATATATAAAAATATATGAAGATGTGCGGAGTGTCAGATTTAAGAACATAACAAACCCAAAACGCCATTTTTTCAATTGAACTGATCACTGATTCTAGGCTAATTTAATTGCTGCCGTGACTACCTCTTCTAAAGACTCTAACCAATGAAAGTTAACATCAGCTAAACTCTGACTGAGATCGATCGCTTTGCTGTCAGCTAGGACGCGAAAAATTATTTGTG
>NZ_JADBUP010000091.1:0-49978 GCF_020245605.1 Microcystis sp. M061S2
AGGACCACGGCAGAATTCTGACTTTTTCTGGTTAGGACTGTAATAAATGGTTAAATTGCCGGCGGCAAAATAATCTTCTCGCTCGCGCCACCACCATTCTAAACACTGAATTAATAAAATAATTTGTTGTAGATGTAGGTTACTTTCCAAAGGGGGTTCATCACTCCAAAATTCGCCTTCTGGGAAGATTATCTCAGGGTTTACATGGGACTCGACTAGGGGTAAGCTTTCAGCGATAGTCATGGTTTGTCCAACAGAGATAGGTTGATAATTAATTAGGGTCTGCTGAAAAAGTTTTTCCTGGGGGTAGGAGTCAGGAGTTAGGAGTCAGGAGTCAGTAGCCGGTCGTTTCAGGCTTTGTTGCCCTTGTTTTTTGTACCAAGCGATGTACCACAAGAAGGATAATGCAAGGTTTTTGAAAGTCCCAATCCTATTTTCGCAGCATGAACATCGGACTTTAACAGGTCAAAAGCCTTATTTTAAAAGGTTTTTACCATTATTCAGCAAACCCTAATTATAAATTACAGTGTTTCTCATAGAAATGAAGTACGGCGGTATTTGTCATCATCTCTAGACTACCCCGAAAACCAGAGACTTTTGACCTCACCTAACCCGCACCGCTGCCCAATAAAAATAAACTTAACAGGGTGCCACCATTCCAGAGACTATGAACCAACATCGAGGATAATAAATTTTTCGAGCGGGTGTAAACAAAGCCAAGAACACAACCTAGGACGGTTAAAGGCAGCACTTCTGACAAATTTTGGTGAGCAAGGGCGAAAATCAAACTACTAAGAGCAATAGCACCCCAGACAGGCAGATAACGAGTCAAAGAAGCTAGTAAAAAGCCGCGAAAGACAATTTCCTCGAAAAAAGGAGCGGCAAGGGAAGCAGTAAAGCCAAAACAGATTAAAGCGAAGGTATTCTGGGATTCTAGGGCTAAAGTCAGCAGCGGGTTACTGCCTCCTTGTCCTTGCCAAATTAGTTGATTGAGCAAAGAAACGATAATAACCAGGGGTAAAGCGACAAAATAGCCGGCTAATCCCCAGAGAAACCAAGGACTAAAGAGTTTAAAACGAAACCAATCGGGAGGTAAAGGGCGAAAAGGCTTAATCGCTAGGTATAAAACCGATAAACTGCTCACTGTTAAGGCTAAATAACTAACTACAACGTATATTGCTTTAGCTTCTAGATTGAATTTTTCGGGATTGAGACTCAAGAAACTCGATAAAATCCCGAAAATTACCGGTAAAACAATTTGTCCGACGAAAAAGAAACCGATAATTATTCCCCACCAGAGGGTTTCTCCTCCCCACTTAGTTTGCCAAGCGAGACTATCATCTAAAAAGAGCAGCGATCGCTGTTGGCGGAGCAGCCACTGCACTAATAAAAAGATCAACAGCACAACACCGATTAAACCGCCGATAAGAGGCAAAAAAGCCAATAAAATTAGTTTAATTAAGGCATTAGCCGCCACTTCACTCTGTTCTTCCTCTAAAGCGAGTAAATCCTCTTGACGATTTTCGAGACTATATAATTTTTCCAGAATGGTATAACGAAACCATCCTTGAAAATTGCGCTCGATTCTCGCTTCAGCATCGGCAGCAATTTCGGGGGGTTCACTGTACAATCCCTCTAACAGCAGCGCATTTTGTAAAATAGCAGGTTTATAGTTCTCAAATGCTGATTTTTCCTTGATGTCTTGCCAGATTTGCCGTGCCGAATCCAAGTCACCTTGACTAGCTTGAATGAGACTTAATTTTAGCTCTAAATCTTTTAAGGAATTGATGTCGCGCTCAAGAGATTTTTTTTGTTCGGGATTAACTGCTGATTTTTCTAGTTCGGTGATTGTTTTTTTGGCACTTTTCTGGGCTGATAAATACTGTTTCTTGGCAGTGGTATAAGGATCTTCACCAATCAGGGAAGTTTGAATTAATTTAAGATTAGCAAATTCTTCGCTATTAGGATCAGCATCGCTGCTTAGAGTCGTGGCTTGTAGATTGAGATTGGTTTGATATAGTTGAATATTCGATTGGATTTGGGGCTGATTAACACTAGAAATTAAAGCTGTAACTACTGGAGTTAAGGCAATAATTGTTAAGACAAAAGCGAGTGCTTGTTTGAGACTTTGCCAGGGGAGTTTTTTTGAGAAATTATCGAACATGAAAATAGTTAAGTGGGAGTTAGGGGTTAGGTGTTGGGGTTTTAGGGTGTTAGGGTTTTAGTTGAAATTCCCCTATTCCCTATAGGTAGGTATTAAAAATTGTCAGATACCCCCCTTATCAAGGGGGGATTAAGGGGGTATCTATCTTCAATTTAATTATAACTACTTACCCTAATTATTAACTAACTACTTGAGAAAAAAGATTTTCGTATTGATCCAAAGTCTTTTCAAAGGCATAATTTTCCTCCGCGTATTGTCGTCCCTTTTCTCCTAGTATAGTTGCTAAATCTGGGTTTTTATATAGCTTTAAAATAGCCGTAGCTAATGCCTCTGGATCTTCAGGAGTAACCACCAAACCACCACCACTGCGCTCGATCGCCCTAGCAGCAGTTCCATCGGCGGGAACAGAAGCAATAATAGCACGACCACTAGCTAATAATAGCTGAATTTTGGACGGCATATTAAAGGAAATAACGTTATGTTTTTGCATCACCATACCCACATCGGCGGCTGCCAACATTTCCGGTAATTTTTCCCGGGGTTGAAAGGGTAATAAAAGCACATTACTGGCCCCCTGTTGTTGGCGATACTTTTCTAGGCGATCGAGTGCTTCTTTTTTACCAACAATTACCACTTTAATCTCAGGGATGTCAGCTAAGTAAACTGCAGCATCGATCAGGGTTTCTAGGGGTTGGGTTAGGGCAATATTGCCAGAATATAAAACAACAAACTTGCCCTCAAGATGATTTTCTTGGCGAAAATAATTATGGTTTTTCGGCAGAGGTTTAATAAAGCTGACATCGACCCAATTAGGAATTTCAATAATTTTCTCACTCGGCACATTTTTAGTTAAGAGATTTTTGGTAAAACCATCGGCAATAACTGAGATTTTGCTGGCAGTTTTGTAGGCAAATTTTTCGAGACGACTAAAAACCTTAATCATTTTCTGATTAGTTAATAATCCCACATGAACTGCCGCATCGGGCAAAATATCCTGTAAATTTAGAATAATCGGCACCCCATATAATTTACTCAATAAAGCGGCGGGAACGCAAACGGGTAATCCGGGGACAGTTAAGAAAATTAGATCTGGTTTTTCACCTTTAAGAGCCTGAAAGAAACTCAAAAAAACAAAGCTCAACTCAAAGAAAATTCGATTTTTTAAACTTCTTTGGGGGCGGGCCCAAACGTAGGAACGTTGAATTTTAACACCATTTCGTTCTTCTTCTAGATAGATTTTTCCTCGGTATTCGGGATCGATTTCACTATTAGGATACCAAGGAAAAGCCGTCAAAACCCTGACTTGATGACCTCTTTTAACCAATCCTTCCGCCAATTCTGTCATCAGGGGAGCGATGCCGATCGGTTCGGGATAATAGTTATAAGAATAGAGCAAAATTCGCATAGGGAGGGCAATTTGGTTGGGCGATTCAGTTTCATGATTTTATCAATAGTTACTGGTTTTTTGACAAATCGGATGCGCTTTTGTCAGGGATTACCCTAGAAAGAGGTGAGGATTAGCGGTGAGAGATGCGGAAAAAAAGGGAAATTGGCTAATAAATTAATCCTCAAAACCCATAACTATTACCCTTTACTCCGGCCTAAATACTGACCCTTATTTTTCGCGTACCCGGTGGCCGATATCACGACGATAATAGATACCCTCAAAGTGTATCCTTTTCACCGATTGATAGGCAAGTTCGATCGCCTGATTAAAATTAGACCCCATAGCGGTGACACCCAAGACGCGGCCGCCATCGGTGAAGATATCGCCGTGTTTTAAAACCGTGCCGGCGTGGAAAACGAGCGCCCCTGCGGTTTCAGCGGTCTTAATTCCAGTGATTAACTGGCCCTTTTCGTAGTGGTCGGGATAACCGGCAGACGCAGCCACTACACAAACGGCACTACCGGAGCGCCATTGTAAAGAGGGAAAATCAGTTAATTTTTGTTGAGCGCAAGCCAGCAGCAGCGGTGCCAGGGGAGTTTCCAGTAGGGGTAAAACCGCTTGGGTTTCGGGATCGCCAAAACGACAGTTAAATTCGAGAACTTTTGGCTCTCCGGCGGGGGAAATCATTAAACCGGCGTAGAGGACTCCCCGATAGTCAATGCCGCGTTTTTGTAGGGTGGCGACAATGGGGGCGAGGATGTCTCGGTCCACCGCTTCGATAATGGCGGCGGTGGCTATGGGTGCGGGGGCATAAACTCCCATACCGCCGGTATTTTTGCCGGTATCACCTTCACCGATGCGCTTGTGATCTTGGGCGGGTAGCAGGGAACGAAAACTGATCCCATCGGTGAGGGTGAGGATAGACACTTCTTCCCCTTCTAGGAATTCTTCCACCACGACTTTAGTAAAGCCACTGGTAAACAGATCATCGATCGCTTCTAGGGCTGTATCTACGGTTTCGGCGACAATTACCCCTTTTCCTGCGGCTAATCCGTCGGCTTTCACCACGATGGGCGCTCCTTGCTCTCGGATATAAGTTTTTGCTAATTCTGCATCGGTAAAGGTTTCCGAGGCGGCGGTGATCACTCCGGCTTCGCTCATTAATTCTTTGGCCCAGGATTTGCTCGATTCAATTAAGGCCCCGGTTTGTGTGGGACCAAAAACGGCAATTTCTTGGGACAGAAGATGATCGGTAATACCGAGGGAGAGGGGATATTCTGGCCCGACAACCACCAGATCGACGCAATTTTCTCGGGCAAAGCGGCTAATTTCGGCAAAATCCTCCATTGCTAGGGGGATATTTTCACATTGAGGTAAAATTGCCGTTCCCCCATTACCCGGAATACAGAACAGTTGTTCAACTTCGGGTGATTGCAGCAGTTTCCAAGCCAAGGCGTGTTCTCGACCACCACTGCCGATAACGATAATTTTCACGGATAAACGCAGCCTAAATGACGATGGTTTAATTATCCCCTAGCTCCGGGGTGTCATTGCCTAGAAGTTGAGATTACTTAACTTTTTAATCCTCGCTCCCCACCTGTTGAGCAATAACCCTTACCCTAGTCCTACGGAGGTGATCAGATAACTGCTGTAAAGGAGTCAATTGTGATTAGATAGTAGATGCTCCCTTCTTAGGCTGTCCCTATTTTGGGTCATTCTACTGCATTGAGTTGGCTCTCTCGGACATTGGCTGAAAAATATTCACAATATTAGATTATGGGCGCAAGCAGTTCGATAAACTCACTGACCACCTTGCGTCCCTACATTGCACCTCGTGCGATTGAGAGGGCCAAGAAAAATCGATTTTATCTGATCTAAGTCCCCGTTAACCCTCAATCTATCTTCTAGATTATCCAGAATTTACTCTAAGTATTTTTATTGTCTATGCCCTGTCATTTATCCCTCAATCAACTAGCTCAATTATTATCCTTGCAAGATAAGGTTGACATAAGTTTTAGTCCCGATAGTTTAGTATCTGGCATTAATACCGATAGCCGTAGTATTGAGTCAGGTCAAGCATTTTTAGCCTTAAAAGGTGATAATTTTAATGGTCATGATTTTATCGATATGGCTATCGAAAGAGGAGCGGCGACCTTGATTGTTGATCAGCCAGTTTCGGTAAATTCCTCTAGTAATATTCCTGTATTCCCAGTCCAGAATACCCTAGAAACCTATCAGCAATTAGGCCATTGGTGGCGGAATCAATTTACTATACCCGTGATTGCTATTACAGGATCGGTGGGAAAAACCACCACTAAAGAATTAATCGCCTCCGTATTAGCAACCCGGGGAAAGGTACACAAAACCCTGGCTAATTATAACAATGAGATCGGAGTGCCGAAAACTCTCCTCGAACTGGATGAAACTCACGATAGTGCCGTAATCGAGATGGGAATGCGGGGACGGGGAGAAATTGCCCTGCTGGCTCAAATCGCCCAACCGACGATCGCAGTGATTACTAATGTGGGAACCGCTCACATCGGTCGTTTAGGGTCGGAAGCAGCGATCGCAGAGGCGAAATGCGAGTTATTGGCCGAGTCTCCTTCTGGTAGTATCGCTGTTCTTAACTACGATCACCCTTTACTTACCGAAACAGCTAAACAGGTATGGCAGGGGGAAACAATTACCTATGGCTTCTCTGGCGGCGATATAGTCGGAGAATTACTGGATTTAACTACTTTACGAGTCAATGGACTAGATTTTAACTTACCTTTATCCGGTCGTCATCATGCTTTAAATTTTATGGCGGCCTTGGCCGTAGCGAAAATTTTAGGCATCGATTGGACTTCTTTGCAACAGGGAATTAAGGTTAATTTACCCAGTGGTCGGGCTAAACGTTACCAATTAGCAACCGATATCCTACTCCTCGATGAAACCTATAACGCTGGTCTAGAATCAATGTTAGCGGCCTTAGATTTACTAAAAGCTACCCCTGGCCAGCGTCATATTGCTGTTTTAGGCACGATGAAGGAGTTAGGGTCTTTTTCGGAGCAATTACATCGTCAAGTGGGTGAGAGGGTGCAAAAACTAGGCATAGATCGCTTGTTTGTCTTGGTGGACGACCCCGAAGCTAAGTTTATTGCTGAGTCCGCTACTGGAGTCAATTGCGAATGTTTTCAAACTCACGCAGATTTAATTAATCGTTTAAAGGAAGTGATCGATTCAGGCGATCGCATTTTATGCAAGGCTTCCCATTCCGTCGGTTTAAATCGGGTGGTGGAGGAGTTAATCAGTGATAAGCTCTTCGTAATTTAAATTGCCTGTTGAGATGAGGCAAGAGGCAACAGGCAAGAGGCAACAGTAAAGGGATTGGGGGAGATTCGGCTAATCTAAGAATAAGCGGTTTAAATACGTCTTAGCTGATTGGGGGTTAGGGAATAGGTGTTAGAGAATAGAGCTTTTTTTAGCAAGAATAGCCGATTAAAAACTGTTTTTTCGGGGATTTTAGTCCTAGTTTTCTTTTTTTCGGCCGCTCAAGTCTCTTTTGCTCAAGAATCGAGACGACTGGAGACTTATCTCCCAGATCTCAGTGGTTTAGCTTGGGTAGAAGCGGATATTTTTCTAGGGGTTCACGATGCCAAAAATAAGGGCAAAAACAGTGATCCATCTCAACCAAGACTGAGTCTTTTACAGCTACCTACGCAGGAAAAACCCCTATTATGGCAGGTTTTAAGGGTAGATTGGCCAAATCCAGAGGGATTGAGTAACGATCTCGAAAGTATTACTTCTATCCCAGAAACTAATTTATTTTTGTTGGCTGAAAGTGGCGAGAAAAAACCTTTTCAAAGACTGTTTTTAGCAGCATACAACCAGCAACAAGTCAAGATAGTTGAGCAAATAAATTGGCCGATCGCGGTGGAAAATGTAGAGGCGATCGCTGTTAGTCGGCAAGGCGATCGTTATCTATTTATCTACGCAGAACGGGCCGATAGTCAAGAGAGTACAAAAATTCGCTGGACGGATATCTCCTTCAATCCCTTAAAATTCGGGGAATTTCAGTCGGTAACTTTTCGGAGTCCTTTTGGTAGCGGTAAAAATATTCGCCTCATCTCCGATTTAGCCGTAGATAAGCAAGGTAATATCTACATAGCTTCCGCTGACGATCCAGATAGTGCGGGAGTGTTTAGAAGTGCTGTTTACCGTATTGGTCAAGTTACAGCCGATAATAGCCTAATTATTGCCCCTAATCCCCAAAAAATTGCAGAAATCGACGGCTCCAAAGTGGAAGCGGTGACTACCAGAGAATCTCCTAGAGGTAAAGTAGAAGTCTTTATCGGTACAGATGATGAGAATTATGGCGGTTTTATGCGACCTTTGCTCTTAGATAATTAGCTATCGGTCGTCAGTATTCTCCGAGTAAGGAGTCGGTCGTCAGGAGATTATTTTTATTTATTCTTCCCACTTCATAATTCATAATTCATAATTCATAATTCATACTTTGTGCTTTTTGTCAAAAAAACTTTTTTTTTGCAATAAAACTACACAAAAAAAAGATCATCGTTATGGGTGAAATTGACTCATTTACCTGTCTTGATTAGGATCACCTTCTAGGTGTGGTAAGGGTTTCAACCGTTGCTGCCCAAAAAAGCACAAAACAACCCATTATGAAATTCAGTAAAATCGCTGTAACTAGCATAACATCGTTGTTAAATAAAAATCTTTCTCAATTAATTCTTAAGAATTTGTAAATATTGCGGAATATTAATTTAAATATTCTCAAGTTTTGGGATTCAATCAATAGTTTTTGCTTATCTTTGTCCAACATTGGGTTAGGAGACAGTATTCAGGAGCTAGGGTGGTCCACTCCCCACTCCCCCACTACCCCACTTCATAATTCATAATTCATAATTCATAATTCCCACTCCCCGCAACCCCTATTTTCCGTCTAAACTTTTGTATAGGGATAGTCTGGGAAAGTATGGATAACTCTTAGACTAATTAATTCGGGACTCACATCACAATATAGACTATGGCTTACTATTGGTTTAAAGCATTTCACCTGATTGGGGTAGTTGTTTGGTTTGCGGGACTATTTTATTTAGTACGTTTGTTTGTCTATCATGCGGAGGCAGCAACACAAACCGAACCCGCACAAGCTATTCTGAAAGCACAATACGAGATCATGGAGAAGCGACTCTACAATATCATTACCACACCGGGGATGATTGTCACCGTGGCCATGGCGATCGGTTTAATCTCCACAGAACCGGAAATTTTAAAATCGGGATGGTTACATATTAAATTATCCTTTGTGGCTCTTTTACTGCTCTATCATTTCTACTGTGGTCGCATCATGAAAAAGCTAGAAAAAGGAGAATGTAATTGGACGGGACAGCAATTTCGGGCCTTAAATGAAGCACCAACCCTGTTATTGGTAGTTATTGTCCTTTTGGCAGTATTTAAGAATCAATTACCCCTCGATTTGACCACTTGGTTAATTGTAGCTTTAGTGGTATTAATGGCAGTGACAATACAACTTTATGCTAAAAAACGTCGCAAAGATCAAGAAAAACTTCAGCAAAATACTCTCCAAAAAGAAGAAGTAGCGACCATGTAAATTATCCTAATCCTTGCCTAGGTTTCTAGGATAACAGTTAAAAGTGGTTTGACAGCTGTGGGATGGTCTTTTTAGTCCATCCCAATTGTATAGGTAGCAACCTTTAGTCTTTATATTTTTAGCTTTCTGCTATTTTTGAGCTTAAATCTCAAGGCTATAATCAGCAAGGGAGATTGATTAATTACCCAAATTTAATTAGATACCAGTTTTTAGCCGATAACAATTTTTACTTATCTATTATGAATAGTTGCTGGATAGATTGGGAAAAAATAACTAGAGATTTTCTGAGTTCTCGCAAGCTCAAGCAAGTGGCTGAATTGCGAGGATTCTATCGAGTTAATCCCTCTGGTATTCCTAGGATTCCTCCCGATTTGGAATTGAGAGACTACCAAAATACGGCGATTATCAGTTGGTTTCGTAATCGGGGACGAGGAACTTTAAAAATGGCCACCGGCAGTGGTAAAACTATTACTGCTTTAGCTATTGCTATGGAACTTTACCAAGCGATAGAACTGCAAGTATTATTAGTAATTTGCCCCTATCGTCACCTAGTCAATCAATGGCAACGAGAAGCGGAAAAATTTAATCTTAAACCGATTTTAGCCTACGAAAGTGTCCATACATGGCAAAGTCAACTAGCCACAGAATTATATAATGTGCAAGCGGGTAATCAAAAATTTGTCACTATTTTAACTACTAACTCAACTTTTATTAGCGAGGGGTTTCAATCACAAATAAAATTTTTTCCCGATAAAACTTTAATCGTTGGTGATGAAGCACATAATTTAGGTTCCCCCCGATTAGAGGAATTATTACCCCGTTCTTTAGGTCTAAGATTGGCTTTATCCGCCACTCCTGAAAGATATTTTGATGAGGAAGGAACTGACGCTATTCTTGATTATTTTGGACAAATTCTACAACCAGAATTTACCCTAGCTGATGCTATTAACAAAGGAGCTTTAGTCAATTATTTTTATTATCCAGTCTTGGTTGAGTTAACCGACGGTGAGGCTTTATTATACGCAAAATTAACCCAAAGAATCGGCTGGACTTTGCAGAAAAATAGTAATTTAAACGGCAATGAAAATTTAACAGCACTATTAATGCAAAGATCGCGATTAATTGGTTCAGCGAGTAATAAATTACAGGCTTTACAACAACTGATGCAAGAGCGTTTAGATACGGATCATACTTTATTTTATTGTGGGGATGGTTATGTAGAAAATTATACGGCTAATTATCGTCGTCAGGTAGAGGCTGTTACTCATTTATTGGGCAATCAATTAGGTTATCGAGTTGCTACCTACACCGCAGAAACTTCTCTAGAAGAACGAGAAAAAATTCGCCAACAATTTGAGGAGGGTTATCTACAAGGATTAGTGGCAATTAGATGTTTAGATGAGGGAGTAGATCTGCCATCAATTCAAAACGCGGTGATTCTGGCTAGTAGTGGTAATCCTCGACAATTTATTCAGCGTCGCGGGCGAATATTGCGCCCCCATCCCGATAAAAAACAGGCCACTTTATTTGATATGATTGTTATGCCACCCACCTTAGATCGAGAAACCTGGGAAGTAGAAAGGAATTTATTACGCAAGGAATTAAAACGCTTTCTAGAGTTTGCTCAATTAGCTATTAATGCTGAAGAAGCTGAGACTAAATTAGGGGAGATTCAAGATAGATATTGTCTTTTGTCTAATTAAAACTTGAAAAGTTAAATCTTGGCAGCTTTTATGCTAGAATAGAGGTTAGTCAAGAATTGATCGCCGAGAAAAATTAACCCAACTGGATAGCGATCAATAAAGTTGTATAATTTTCCTTCCTCTACTTCTAAACTTCTATGCCTCCCCGTCAACAACCCCGCCGCATTGCTCGAGAACTTGCCCTTTTGAGTTTAAGTCAGATTAAAGGTAATCCTGAAAACCTGGAACAGCAAACTTTAAACGATTTAATTTTAGTCGCAGTTAGAACCTTAACCGTCGAAATTCAAGAAACCTTAGAAACTGCCGCTGCTGAAATTAGTCGTGGTAATGAACGGATTCTCGCTAGTGATACTAAGGCAACAAATCTAAAAAGCGCCCAAACTATGGTAAAAGAGGCAATTTCTCTTACCCACAATGCCATTAATCGTTTAGGAACCGTGATAGATTTTCCCGAAATTGTCCAGTTATCCAGTCAGTACGAAGTGCGGGAATATGCCCTAGAATTAATCGGTACAGTCTATCGTCGTCGTGCGGAAATCGAACAGGAATTAACCAGCGCTTTAGTGGATTGGCAACTACATCGTTTACCAAGAATCGATCGAGATATCCTGCAAATTGCCGTGGCAGAAATGCTCTATCTCGATATACCTCAAAAAGTAGCAATTAATGAGGCGATCGAATTAGCAAAACGTTATTCTGATGATGAAGGTTATCGCTTTATTAATGGCGTTCTCCGACGGGTAACGAATAAGCTAAACGAAGCAGAAAAAGCCGTATCCACCCAGAGTTAAACTCGAAAGAAATTAATACTACAATCACCACATTTTATAGGGAAATTTCTGTAAATTGATATTGTAGTATCGCTCATCTCCCGTGACTTCTTCGCCGATCCAATCGGGCATAGTAATGACTTGCTCCTCTTGTTCTAACTCAATTTCAGCCATAATCAAACCTTGATTATCCCCCAAAAATTCATCAACTTCCCAAGTTAAATTATCCAGAGAAATGCGATGACGAATCTTTTCGACTAAAGGTTTTTTACAGAGGTTTTCTAACATGAGTGCCGCATCTTCTAGGGGAATTACATACTCGAATTCCTGACGACTAATGCCCTCAGTCTTGCCTTTAATGGTTAAATAACCCCGATCTCCAACTACACGAACTCGCACAGTTGTCAATCCATCTTGGGTAGGAATATATCCCTGACGATACAACTTGCCCGCAGCCAGCGATCGCCAGTGATCCCCTTTAACCAGAAACTTCCGTTCAATTTCAACAGTCATAGGTTTTTGATTAAGCCGTAACCACGGCAGCCCCCTGGGTTCCTAGTTGAATTAACTCGATCTTGTAGCCATTAGGATCTTCCACGAAAGCAATCACCGTAGAACCGTGTTTCATCGGGCCCGGCTCCCTGGTAACATTACCACCAAGAACTTTAATTTTCTCACAGGTGCTATAGATATCATCCACGCCTAGGGCAATATGACCGTAAGCATTACCGACTTCATAGCGATCAACTCCCCAATTATAGGTCAGTTCGATGACAGCATGATTAGCTTCATCGCCATAACCGACGAAAGCGAGGGTAAATTGACCATTGGGATAGTCTTTCTGGCGCAATAACTTCATTCCTAGCACATCGCAGTAAAATTGTAGAGATTCCTGCAAGTTATTGACCCGGAGCATGGTGTGTAAGAGACGCATGATTATTTAGATGACATCGATCGAAAAATTACTCATCCTTGATTGTAACCAGTCCTTGGGCCTTCTTATCTCCTTGAGGGTCAACAATTATACTAATACAAATGTACGAAATTAGCTGTAAAACCACTTACTCCCATAATAGCTGTGAACAAAATCAACTCTCTGGCAACGCCTAAATCACTATCTAGAAGATTTTCTTGGTCTATTCTGTATTCAGTGGTGAAGTTAGTTAGGTCAAGACAGTCTCGATCGCGAGTTTTCTAGGGGAATTGTCAAGGCAGTAGGTAGTAGCAAATTTTCAGTGGTTTCCGAAAAACACCTTTTGACTTGACTGACTGGTGGTTTAATAAAATCTCTGTGACTGCAATAAATGCCAAATATTTAGGGGAGTACAGAACAGAGAAATTGGCACGGGTTAAAGCTATGCGTTTTTATTTAGGGTGCATCAATCACCTAGGCAGTTTACGGAAAAAATCCGCTCGGTTGGTTCGACAAGCTCACCAACCAGTTCGACAAGCAGGTTTCACGATTACAGAAGTTTTACTGGCAAGTTCCATGATGCTGATTGTCATCTCGGTGGCGGGAATTGGTGTGATTAACTTGCTCAGAAGTAACTATCGAGCTAATGCCGATAGTGAAATCCAAAATAATCTTAATCGTACTCTAGAGTTTGTTTCAGATGAAGTGAGACGAGCAAGAATTATCGCTGAGACTCAAGCTGCGATCACGAGTACTCAAGTACCCACAGGAGCGCGAGCAGTTCTAGCTTTCCGAATTCCCGACCCCAGCAGTCCAGGTCTGCTGCTCCCCAACCAGATCGTTTACTATACCAAAGGCCCTGAAAATAGCTTAACCGGTCCGCGAGTCTTGTGGCGTTATGGTCCAAACTTGGACGCTAATGGCAACTACATCACCCCCGCAGATGTTGCTACTTGGCAACATTCCCCTGTCACCGATATGTTAGCAGCGGCTGCTAATAACCCCAATTGTCCCACGAGTTTTACCCGAATCCCCGCCCTTGGCAATGTGGACGATTTTTATACCTGTGTTCGCGCGGGTGGTAATCAAGTGATTTTGAATGCCAAAGCTCAGGTAGAGATGACTACTGTGACTAATGGAAATAGGGATAAAGTTGACTACTCTGTCAGCACCAGAGTTGCCACCAGAGCTACCAATGAAATATTTGTCCTCGAATCCCCCTCAGGGAGTACCAACCCAACTCTACCCATTGTTACCATGCCGGCAAATGTTACAGCTAAAGTTATTCAAGGAAATTGTGCATCCTGTACTGTTGCTGCCGGTCGCCTGAATAATATTCCGCCAGGAGTAGCTATACCTTCAACTGATCAGGGAACAACTATTCAGGGAATTTCTGGAGACGCTATTGTAGTCGCCGTCAATCCGACACTGACTAATCGCTCTTCGACCCCTCCAGATCAAGTAGATGTATATACCTCTGATAGCAGCGATTCACCCAGAAATCTTGATAATAACCAAGTTTTATTCGTGTTTACGAGTCCGCCAAACTCCTATCAGGTTTTAGTAACTATTACCCCTCGCTAAACTTATGGCAATAAGCTGGAACCTTGATGTTATCCTCCTTAGTTAACCCGATTCCTTCTCGGAAATCATCGCCAAATCCCCTTAACTAGATCCTAGGCTAAAAAGCCTAACTTAAACAGCGAATTGCCTCCAATAAACCCCTCGCTTTGTTGAGGGTTTCTTCATACTCTTTCTCCGGCTCAGAATCAGCTACTAACCCTGCTCCCGCTTGCACGGAAACCAGATAATTTTGATTACCTTGGGGACGAACAATCATAGTACGAATTGTGATGGCACTATTTAACTGTCCCTCGAAATCGTAGTAACCATAAACCCCTGAATAGGGACCACGACGACAGGGTTCTAATTCATGAATAATTTCCATGGCGCGAATTTTCGGGGCCCCACTGACGGTTCCCGCCGGAAAACAAGCTTTTAATAAATCCCAAGCACTTTTATTGGTTGCTAAATCCCCCACCACATTACTGACAATGTGCATAACGTGGGAATAACGTTCAATTATCATTAATTCGTCTACTTTGACCGTACCTCGATCGCACACCCGGCCTAGATCATTTCTCCCCAAATCCACTAACATAATATGCTCGGCAATTTCTTTGGGATCTTGCAATAAATCCGTGGCTAAAGCTTGATCTTCACTCAAGTTTTGTCCCCGGCGACGGGTGCCAGCAATTGGTCTGACCGTAGCTTTTATTTTACCTAATTCGTCCCGTTCTGCCTTAACCATCACTTCAGGACTAGAGCCAATAATCTGCCAATCCTTAAAGTTATAAAAAGCCATGTAGGGAGAAGGATTAATCAGACGCAGGGAACGATATAAATCGAAGGGATGACCCTGATAATTGGCATTTAAACGCTGGGAAATAACCACCTGAAAAATATCCCCCGCTTTGATATAATCCTTGGCTTTTAGGACATTTTGACAGAATTTTTCCTGAGTTGTATTGCTTTCATAGACTAATTCTTTCCCCTGACCAACCGGTAATAATTCCAGAGTTTTGGCATTAGTTGGTAAGGGTAATCGTAACTTGAGAACTAACTGGGTCACTCGATCGCAGGCTGCTTGATAAGCGGCCGCTAAATCGGGATTTTTACCCCGGATATCGGCATAAGCGATCGCCCAGATTTTCCGTTTAACTTGATCGAAAATAATTAGATTATCCACCTGCATCCAAATACCATCCGGTAGATCGGCATCGGTAGCGGGATAAATAGGCACTCGCGGTTCGATCCAATTAATTAATTCATAACCCCAAAAACCAAATAAACCCCCTATTCCGGCGGGTAATTGCGGCAATTTAACCGGCACAATCGGGGCTAAACATTGGGTTAAAATCTCGAAAGGATCCCCCGAAAAAATCTCTTGAGAACCATCGCGAAAAGTTTGGGTAGTGGTGTTTCCCCGCGCTTCTAATACCCAGACGGGATCGCCTCCTAAAAAGCTGTAGCGTCCCAAGGTTTCGCCCCCTTCCACCGACTCTAATAAAAAATTGTAGGCTTGATCGGCACAAATTTTATACCAGGCCGAAACGGGCGTTTCTAGGTCAGCGATCCATTCTTGATAGACAGGAATAAAGTTACCTTGACCAGCGAGTTGACGAAAGCGATCGAAGTCGGGGAAGATCATATTTTGATGGTTCAGGAAACGGAAGGAATTATGAATTATGAATTATGAATTATAAATTATGAATTATGAAGGAGTGGGGAAGTGGGGAAGTGGGGAAGTGGGGAAGTTGTCTCATCACCCTAACACCCTAACACCCCCCGCAACGCGCACGCAGTGACCACCCTATCTCCTGAATACTGACTCTTGACTCCTAACCCCACGAAAAACTTTTTGCCGCAAACCCTAACTAGCAATTGATTGCCGATTGCTATAAGAGAAATCGAGAGTCAGAAGTTAAATCTTGGGGCTAAATAGCTTCTAAATCTAACTCCCCACTCTCGATTTTAGGGATTATTTATGCTTCGTAGGGAGTGACACCAGAGAACTTAATTGTCGCCGGTTCCGGGTTTTTGCCGATATTGCGGTCTTTTTTGCCGAAAAATTCACGACCGGCGTTAACTTTTTCGGGGAAGACACCATCAGCAGGGTGGAGATACTGCACTTCACCACTGGGGTAAATCCGATAGATTTTGTAATCTTCGATTTTGGGCTTGAATTTCGTCCGCAATTGGGTACCAAGAGCGAGCGCGTGTTCTTTGCGGGCCAAATAGAGGAGATTTTCGCCTTCGTTCATGATAGCGGCGCCACCGGTGGGCATTTCAAAGACTTGTTCTTTGCTGCTTGTCCAGGTGATGGCGTACTTTTCTTCCAGATCGGCTTTGGCGAGTAAACCGCCCGTGCTGCCACCGAACTTAGGAGCTTTTCCAGAAAGTTCTGTCATAGGGTTTTGTTCTCTCTACAAAAATAAAGAAAAGGGGTTTTAGGGAATCCTATCACTGACACCCCCTCTCTCTAGTAGTCTTGTCAAGAACTGTAACATTATTTTGTACTAGACTATAGAACTAAGCTGCTGGCCGATCGCCAACTTGTCTAGGAATCGGCCACCACTTTAATCGATCGCCCGTCGGGAAATTTGCCAACTTAAAAAAATTACCGGAATTAATCCCACTAGGACAATGGCCAGGGCTGGTGCCGCCGCTTCCACCAAACGTTCATCGCTGGCGTATTGATAAACGCGCACCGCTAGGGTATCAAAATTAAAAGGTCTTAAGACCAAAGTAGCCGGTAATTCCTTCATCACATCGACAAAAACTAACATAGCCGCCGTCAATAATCCCCCCGACAAAAGAGGAATATGCACTTTAATTAAAGTGGCACCAGTGCCATAGCCAAGACTGCGGGAAGCATCATCTAAACTAGGTTTAATTTTACTTAAACTCGATTCTAATGTGGAAAAAGCTACGGCTAAAAACCGGACAATATAGGCAAAAATCAGACAGAAAATCGTGCCGCTCAGAATTAAATTGATATTTAATCCTTGATTGAAAAAGTTATCTAATTTCCCGAGAGGAATTAAAACCCCCACGGCGATAACAATGCCGGGGATAGCGTAACCAGCGGCCGCAATCCGCACGGAAAGCTTAAGAGTTTTATTCGGATTAAGTCTTTCCCCGTAGGCGAGAATTAAAGCTAAAACTACCGCAATAATTGCGCTTAAACTAGCCAGAAAAAAACTGTTTACCGATAAACTAAAAAAGTCATTATTAAAAGTTTCTTGGGCGTGATTAAAGGCTAGATATGCCAAATAGAAAGCGGGGGCAATAAACCCCAGAAATACTGGCAAAAAACAGGAGATTATTGCCAAAAAACTGCGAACAAATCCTAGTTCATACTTAGTCGGTGACTGGAAACGATTGGTCATTTCATAGTAACGAGCTTGACGACGGGAGGATTGTTCAAGGAAAACTAAAACGAGGATAAATACCATTAAAACTGTGGATAACTGCCCCGCCGCTATGCGATCGCCCATACCGAACCAAGTATTATAAATCCCCGTGGTAAAAGCATTAATTCCGAAATACTGCACCGTACCAAAATCGTTCAGAGTTTCCATTAAAGCTAGAGCCAATCCCGCCATAATTGCCGGTCTTGTTAGGGGTAAAGCGACAGTAAAAAAACTGCGCCAAGGATTACATCCCAGGGAGCGACTTGCCTCCACTGTGCAGACAGATTGTTCTAAAAAACCGACCCTTGCTAACAGATAAACGTAGGGATAAAGCACCAGTATTAACATCAGAATCCCCCCCCAAAGAGAACGAATATTAGGAAACCAATAATCCTCGACACTATCCCAACCGAAAACACTTCTTAAGAAGGTCTGCACCGGACCAAAATAGTCCATCATATTGGTATAAGTATAGGCCAAGAGATAGGCAGGAGCAGCCAGGGGTAGTAATAATAACCATTGAAATTGTTGACAACCGGGAAATTGACACATCGTTGTTAACCAAGCGGTCCCGACACCGATGATTAAAACGCCGCTGCCCACCCCGCACATTAACCAAAAAGAATTAACTAGATAATCCCCGAGAACAGTTTCGATCAGATGTTGCCAGACTTGACTAGAATTAGTTAATAAACTACTGGCCACCGATAAAATCGGCAGGGAAACAAGCAGGGCAATTAGTAAAACTGCCATCGTCCATCCCTGTCTAAAAAAAGAGCGAGATTCTTTCAGCAAAAACATTTTTAATAAGATTGTTAAAGCAATTTTTAGAGAACTAGGAGATGATCTACAGCAGTACTAGGTTATTGGCTCCTAAAAATTAGGATTTCTGTAACAGCTTGCGGTAGTCAAACACGCGAATGAGCGTCCCTTTTTTCGGTAAATCGGCGGCACGAATCCGTAATTTATTGTCCCCGATTAAACGGATATTTTTATCTTTGACTAACTTGAGAAACTCATCTACAGAGACCAATTCACAGGCATTTTTATCGGCGGCACTGGTGAAGTATTGCGTCGGGACAGCTATTCGCGGTTGTAAAACTTCGATCGCCTGTTTTGCTTCTTGGGGATTATAATTTTTTGGACCACCCCCCACGGGAATAAAAGCTAAATCCGGCGAACCTAGGAGAATTCTTTGTTCTAATTCGATTGCGGCCGCTGCCCCCCCTAAATGGACAATACTAATCCCCGCTTGGGCCCAACGCCAGGCCACATTCATGCCGAAACGTTGCCCCCCCATGCGATCATGGGCGATACTAATGCCCTGGAATTTTAATTTACCCAGATCATAGGCCCCCGGCTCAAACAAAATTTTCGGATTACCTGGTAAATTCTCGGCCGCCCCTTCATCCCAGAGTTGACTACTAATTAAAACGATATCTGCTTCTACTTTTGGCAAAGGAAAACCCGCCGTACAACCAATTGCCCGGAAGGGATTAACGAGGACTCTTTGCCCTCCTCCGGTGAATAAAAAGCAACTATGACCCAACCATTGAACTAAGAGGGAATTATCGGGTTTTTTGGGGGAAGTGGGGTTAGTGGGTTTCGGTTTAGTTTCCGCTAAAACTGAGCTTACTGCCACGGTTAAGAAACTTGCCCCCGCCGATAAGATAAAATCTCGCCTTTTCATAAATGTAGATGCAGAATTAATCAAGTTAAGGTTAATTTCAGGGGTTGGGGATTAGCAAACACTAGAGGGATCGGAGAAAGTTTCTTAAAAGTTCCTTGCCGGCAGTGGTTAAAATACTTTCGGGATGAAATTGTACTCCTTGAATGTGGGGGTAATCCCGATGACGGACCCCCATGACCGTGCCATCTTCCACCCAGGCCGTGATCTCTAAATTATCCGGCATAGTTGAGCGCTCGATCACTAAACTATGGTAACGGGTGGCAGTAAAAGGATTTTCTAACCCTTGAAATACCCCTTCATTGTTGTGATAGATTGGCGAAGTTTTGCCGTGCATCAAGACCGGGGCCGAGACCACATCCCCTCCGAATACCTGACCGATACTTTGATGACCGAGACAGACTCCCAAAATCGGCAAATGGGGGCCAAATTTAGCGATTAATTCCAGAGATATGCCCGCATCGACCGGACGACCAGGACCGGGGGAAATGACAATCCCATCCGGCCGCATTTGTTCGATTGTGGCCAAGTCTATTTTATCATTACGATAGACCTCGATCGGCACGGCGATCGGGAACTCGGAGGCTAATTCTCCCAAATACTGGACCAAATTGTAGGTAAAACTATCATAGTTATCGATGACGATTATCAAGAGTCTCTCTCCTTTCTCTAGCCTCGCTCAGTATTTTTATTCTACATCCCTACTGTCTCGATCGAGATAGCTGGAGTGTAGGGGGTAGGCTATTTTTGAGCCGTCAGCTAGAATCTGCCCGGAATTGCTAATTACAGCCTAAACTATCTCTGGTGGCCACTCCTGTGACGGGATTAATGCCATCGGCCCGTTCACACATTAACTTGACCTGATAGTTATCAATGACCGCGTTAGTGAAATCAGCCCCGGTAATAATTGTGTCATAAAAACGGCTGCGACTAGCGATCGCATCGGTAAAAATAGTATTGGTTAAATCGGCAAAATCGAGGGTGACTCTATCTACCAAAGATGCGGTTAAATCGGCCCCTTTTAAGTTAGCTTTTAAGAGGACAGCCTCGGTGAGAATACTATAGGATAAATCGGCCCCTTCTAGGTTAACTCCCCGCATCGCGGCAGCGGCGAAAACTCCTCCGCGCAAATCTTGATGGGAAAAATCCCGATCTTGCAGCTGGGCAAAACTATAGTTAATCGTTTTATCTTGGGCCAAGGCCACCGGACGGGACGCGAAAAGTAGCCAAAGAATCGCCAGCAAAATAATTAAAACCAGACTGAAAAAATTTTTCAACATTGTTACTGTTGAGCGTCGAGAAACTGGGCCACATCATCACCCACCCGAATAGTTAGGTCTGAGTCTAAAGCACCAGTGGAGGATGATTCTACTTTACCGATTCCCAATTGATTTTTCAAGAGGTTAGCGGACTGAATATCACCTTTTTGGGCAATAATTGCCGTGGTTTCTAGCTTTTGGGAGGAGTCATCGCTAATATAAACATTTGTATAGCCCCGTTTGGCCAGATAATCACGAGTACGACGGGCTAAACCTTTGGTATGGGTGGCATTTTGAATGGCAATCCGCAGACTATAAACGGAGGTTTCTCCCCCCGCATAGTTATCGGTAAAATTGTTAGCCACAATGGTTCTGATTTCGCGACGGTTCAAAATCCAATAACTGCGACCATCGTATTCCTCAAGGCTATTAAACCGGCCGGGGAGTAGGATCATTCTCAAGTCATCCTGTTTAATTTCCCGGCCAAAATTAGCGATAGCCAGCATTTCCTCGACGGTTAAATTCGTATCGATATGTTGTTGTAAAACCTGTACTGCTTTCGGGAGACTGGGGAGAATTGTCGGACTAAAAATCTTTTGTTGTAGTGCTTTTAATAAAATTTGTTGTCTTTGTACGCGACCGACATCGCCGTATTGGGGGTTACGAAAACGGGCAAATTGTTCGGCTTGGTCGCCGTTGAGATTTTGCCAACCCTCTTGTAAATCAATTTCTAATTTTTGGGTGACATCTTTATGATACATTCGTTCGGGTACATAAACCTCTACACCCCCGACTAAATCGACTAATTCCTTAAAGGCATCGGTAGTCACCCGCACATAGCGATCAACGGTGACATCCCCTAAAGTATTACTGACCACTTCCGCCGCTAGAGTCGGTCCACCGTGAACATTGGCATCGTTAATTTTAGTGAAACCGTGGCCGGGGATTCTGACACGGCTATCGCGAGGGATAGACAGCATTCTCACGGTTTTATCGCTAGGATCGAAGCGCACTAGGAGCATGGTATCGCTGCGACCTTTAAATACATCGTCGCTGTTTTTGGCATCTAAAACTCGATCGATGCCCATAACTAAAATATTAACAGGACGAGAAAGCTGCTGATTGATTAAGCTATTCCAAGCTTGAGCCTCAAGGATGTCTGTTTGGGTGGGAAAAGTCGTTTTTTGGAAGATAGCCCCAATTGGTGCGGGTAAGGGACTAATTAAGGCGACGGCAGCCCCGAGAGTAGCGGAAACTAGGGCTGTAAAACTGAGGGTTATTCCCCAAAATAAGCCCTTTTGCAGGGGAGATGCTTTTTTAAAACCGGACATGACTGAACTGACCACCGTGACGGTATTTTCTGAGTTTTGGCTGTATTCTTGCTTTTCAAACCGCCCGGAAACATTGGCCATAGACTAACCTCAACATCTGATTAAAAGCTTACTCTAGGAGGTGACTGCTGATCCCTAGAATCTATCTCTAGCCCAAAAGTTCCAGATATTGGCCACCCCCCTCTCGCCGGCTATTGTAACATATTGTTAAGGAACTGGCTATCCTAGACCTGTTGTAAAAATTAAAAATTGTTGTTAGGGTTAGGGATCAGTAGCCAGTAGCCAGTAGTCAGGAGAGTTAAGATAGAAGATAGATTTTGCCTTCGATCCCCCCTTAATCCCCCCTTGATAAGGGGGGTATCTGACAATTTTTAACACCTACCTACTTAATAGTCAATTAAATACTCTATTTACCGATTTTATGCCATTTAATCCTTATTTTTGCGGTTTTTGAACCCTGAAAAGTTAATTAGGCAAGAGGAATTTGAGGGATTCAGTTCGGTTATAGATTATATCTGTAACCAAGAATTAAGAGAGGTGGAAACTTGAAGATAACAGAACTAAGGTTATTCTCCTTGTTTTTATTCCTTAGCTTTTGGCTAGTCTGGCAGTTTTTTTTGTCAATATAATTCCGATCTATTTTTTATGAAAATCATCTCTCTTACCCCATCATCCACCCAAGAATATCTCTGTAAAAGAGACTTAAATCTCTACAATTCTCCCAGTTGTCAAGAGTTAGCTACCCAAGCACAACAGGGAAGACAATTAAAATTTATTTCCCTAGAAATTACCGAAAAAGGGCTACAAATTCAGCTAAGGGAAGATAATTATTTAGCTTGGTTATGCGGAGAAGATTTAGATGCAATTGCGGTGGCCACCACAGCTTATCAAAAAATTCCTCTAACTCGTTCAGACATAGAAAAACATATTCCTGAGATTATCACTTTTACTCAGGAAGCAAGGAACCGTACCAATCATTATCTCTGGGGTGGAACCCTTGCACCTAATTACGATTGTTCAGGATTAATCCAGGCTGCTTTTGCCACTTTTGGCATTTGGTTGCCGAGGGATTCCTATCAACAGGAGGCTTTTTGTCAAAAAATAAACCGAGAGGAATTACTACCGGGAGATTTAATTTTCTTTGGTGATAAAAGAGTTAATCATGTGGCTTTATATCTAGGGAATAATCAATATATCCACAGTTCAGGAAAAGAAACAGGTAACAATGGTATCGCTATAAATCTCCTCACCGATGATCAGGATAGCGTTAGTCGTCATTATTATCAAAAATTATGGAGTTTCGGTCGAGTTATGCACAATTAATCAGTTATCAGTGGTAATTATGAATTATGAATTATGAATTATGAATTATGAAGTGGGAAGAATAGATAAAAATAATCTCCTGACTCCTGACTCCTAACTCCTAACTCCTGACTCCTAACTCCTGTCTCCTGTCTCCTCACTCTCCCCCATAGATAATCATGTTAGAAAACATCTCCCTAAGCGGTCTATCAATTCGTCGTCACATAGGAGTATTGACGTTAACTATAGCAGTTATCATCATCGGTCTTTTTTTTCTAAATCGTTTACAAGTAGATTTGCTTCCTTCTATCACTTATCCCCGCATTAGTTTAAGGATGAATGTCCCTGGAGTGTCCCCGGAAGTCATTCTCGAAGAAGTAACTAAACCCCTAGAAGAAGGAATGAGTGCCACCGAGGGAGTAGTGCAAGTTTATTCAGAAACTCGCGAGGGGAGGATGCGAGTAGATTTATTTTTTCAACCGGGGGGAGATTTAAATGTCGCTTTAAACGAAGCTACCGAAAGTTTTAATCGTGTCCGACAAAATTTACCCGATATTATTGAGGAACCGCGCTTAAACAAATTTGAACCCTCTCGTTTACCCGTCTATGAATTCGCTCTCGTTTCCGATACCCTACCCCTAAAAGATTTAAGATTATTTGCTGATGAAGAATTAGGGAGAGAATTGGGGTTTGTGGAAGGAGTGGCAGTGGTGGACGTGATTGGGGGAGTTAGAGAAGAAATTCAAGTTAATATTGACCTGCAGCGATTACAATCTTTAGGAGTGGGATTAAATCAGGTTTTAGACACCCTAAAAAGACGCAATCAGGACATCTCTGGGGGCCGACTAGAGGGAGAAACCGGGGAACCTTTAACCCGCGCGGTGGGGAAATTTAAAAACGTAGCGGATATCCAAGATTTAGCACTGACCGATAGTAATAATCCCGAAGAAAAAATCTATCTGCGGGATGTGGCCAGAGTTATCGATGGGATAGAAGAACAAAGAATTTTTGTCACCCTAAATGGAAAAAATGCCGTGAGGGTTAGCGTCCAAAAACAACCGAATGCGAACACGATTGCTGTGGTAGAAGGGGTCAAAAAACGCATTACAGAATTAAAAAAATCCGGGTTAATGACCGGGGGAATACAAGTAGTCACCACTACCGATGAGTCTGTATTTATCCAAAACGCGGTCAATAACGTGATTTCTTCGGGACTAGCGGGGACAATTTTAGCAGGATTGACTGTATTCGTCTTTCTCGGTTCCCTGCGACAGACTTTTATCATTACCCTAGCGATTCCTCTTTCTACCCTCGTCGCAATTATCTGTATGAAGTTATTTGGGTTATCGATAAATGTGTTTAGTTTGGGAGGATTGGCCCTAGGGGTGGGCATCGTGGTGGATAATTCCATTGTCATGCTGGAAAATATTGCCCTTAAAGTTAATCAAAACCAAAATAAGCGAGATTTTTTAGAAATTGCCCGGAATAGCAGCCAAGAGGTAGAATCTGCTTTAGTGGCCTCCACTGCGACTAATCTCGTTTCTATCCTGCCATTTTTACTACTGGGTGGTTTTATTTCCCTGCTGTTTAACGAGATTATCCTCACTATCAGTTTTGCTGTGGCCGCTTCTCTCCTCTGTGCGTTAACCGTTGTTCCCATGTTGGCCAGTCGTTTGTTAAATATGCGGGTTTCTAGTGGTATTCAGCGATTTTGGCTCTTAAGAGTCTTTAGTCAACGTCTAGAAGGTTTAACCATCCTCTACGGTCGTTTTTTAGCTAAAATCATCCACTACAGAATACCTGTTATCCTGCTGGCCTTTTTAATTTTAGGGGGAAGTAGTTTCTATCTCTGGCAATATATCCCCCAGGAAGTCTTTAGTCGTATTCAAACCGGACAGGTGAACGTTTTTGCTCAATTTCCCCCTGGTACCAATTTAAATACTAACCGTCAGGTGATGCGGGAAGTAGAAAAGATTCTATTATCACAGCCGGAAACTGAGTATGTTTTTACTACCAGTGGCGGTTCTCTTTTTGGCACAACTACCAATGAAAATATTTTGCGCGCTTCTAGTACGATTAGTCTCAAAAAAGGCACTAATACGGAAGCCTATATCGAACGCATGAGCAAAGCACTAGAGCAATTAAACCTCGTTAACGTGCGTTTGCGTCTCACCCCCGGTCAAGTGCGCGGTATTATTCTTAATAACTCTCCCTCTGTCGGTGCCGATGTGGATGTGATGTTACAGGGACGAGATGGGAAAACTCTAGAGCAAGCTGGTGAAGAAATCCTCGGTATTCTCGATGAAAAAGTCCCTAGTGCGCGTTTTCGTGCCGATGCTGACCCCAGACAACCAGAAATTCAGATTAAACCCGATTGGACACGCTTAAATAGTTTGGGATTGAGTACCCTGGAAGTGGGACAAACGCTACGGACCGCTATTCAAGGATCGATCCCCACCCAACTGCAACGGGGAGAAAGATTAATCGATATCCGGGTGCAATTAGACCCCAACTCGCGGCAAAAAATTAGTGACATATCACAAATACCTATTTTTGTCAATAGACAAGAAGACTTAAAATTAGCAGATATAGCCCGGATTGAAGCGGGAAAAACCCCCGGGGTCATCCAGAGAATTAATCAGCGTCAAGTTTTTATTATTATCGGCAGTTTAGTCGAAGGGGCGAAATTAAGTGACGCACTCGCGGGAGTACAATCGGTTTTAAATTCCACTCCCTTACCCGATGGTATCAGCATTTTACCCAGTGCTGCCGCCACGTCTAATCAAGAAATTCAGGGTTCTTTGGGTTTATTAGCGGGTTTATCGGTATTTTTAGTCTTTGTGGTCATGGCCGTGCAGTATAACTCGCTCATAGACCCTTTGGTGATTATGTTAACCGTTCCTTTGGCCCTAGCGGGGGGAATTTTCGGACTATATTGGACAAAAACCCCGATTAATGCCATTGTCATCGTCGGGGTGGTGTTATTGGTGGGGATTGTGGTTAATAATGCGATTATTATGGTGGAATTAGCCAATCAATTGCGGCAAGAATTCGGTTTTACCCGGCTACAAGCTATTTTAAAGGCCGCTCCCCAACGTTTACGACCGATTTTAATGACTACCGTGACCACGGTTTTAGGTTTATTTCCCCTCGCTTTAGGATTGGGAGAGGGGGGAGAATTCCTGCAACCTTTAGGAATTGTCGTTTTTTCGGGTTTGTCTTTAGCAACGCTGTTAACTCTGTTTATTATTCCCTGTTTTTACGTTTTATTCTCTAAAAAATAATCTTCTTGGGAATTATGAATTATGAATTATGAATTATGAAGTGGGATAAAAATAATCTCTCGACTCCTGACTCGGAGAATACTGTCTCCTGAATACTGTCTCCCGACTCCCGACTCCCGACTCGGAGAATACTGTCTCCCGACTCGGAGAATACTGACTCCTGACTCGGAGAATACTGTCTCCTAACCCAATGTTGGCTAAAGATAAGCAAAAATTATTGATTGACTCCAAAAACTTGAGAATATTTAAATTAACATTCCGCAATATTTATAAATTCTTAAGAATTAATTGAGAAAGATTTTTATTTAACAACGATGTTACGCTGGTTACAGCGATTTGATAGAATTTCATAATGGGTTATTTTATGCTTTTTTAGGCAGCAATGGCTGAAACCCTTGCCACACCTAGAAGGTGATCCTAATTAAGACGGGTAAATCAGTCAATTTCACCCACAACGATGATCTTTTTTTTGTGTAGTTTTATTGCAAAGAAAAAGTTTTTTTGACAAAAACCACAAAGTATGATATATGACCAACGTATTTCTGGCTGCCAGTAGTTATTGTAGAGAAGGGAGCAGGGAAGTATTTTCAGTGATCAGTAAACAGTGAACTGAAAACTCGCATCTGATAACTGATAACTGATAACTGATAACTGACTCCTGGCCCCTAACCCGACAAAAAACTTTTTGCCGCAAACCCTAAGTTAAATAAGCGATAGTTACCCCCGAACCGCCCTCATTTTGGGGTGCTAATTGAAAGCGTTTTACCTGGGGATGACGGGATAAAAAATCGTGAACACCCTGACGTAATTTCCCCGTACCTTTACCGTGAATAATCCATAATATGCCCGATGGGGTGGCGCGGGTGATCGCCTGTTCGATATCCGTTTCTGACTCTGCCACCCTGGAACCGCGAATATCGACAGTATTATTAGCAGTACGAATTAAAGGAGTCTCCTGGGGTTTTGTGGGAGTTTGGGGCAAATTTTTGGCAGGTTTTGGCGCAGTTTCCACTTTTTGACCATCCAAAGACTCAATCTGGTCTAAGGGTAGGGTCATCTTCATCATACCGAAACGCAGGGAAATCTCCTCTGATTCCGGTGAAATTGCTAAAACTTCGGCAGTTTGTCCCAAATTGGGCAAGCGTACCCTTTCCCCCACTTGCGGACGATAATTAACCTTAGTTTTTTCCGTTTTTGGTAATAACCTTTCTGCGATCGCAGTTAATTCCTCTGTGGCTTTTTGGGCATCTTTACCGGTTTTTGTTCCCGCTTGCAATCGACGAATAACATCATTAATCTCTGCTTTTGCCGATAATAAAGCTTTTTGTATCTCCTGCTCCTGATAACGCTTTAATTCTCGCTCTCTCTCCTGTAGAGAATTGGCCCGCGTGGACACCTCTGTATAAAATTTCTCCGTTTGTTGGAGTAATTGACTAGCTTCTTGAGCTTTTGACTCCTGTTCCCGTCTTTGCGCTTCCAAACCGGCAATTACTTGATTTATCTCCTCCGATAACCCCCCCAGATGATTTCTCGCTTCGGCCACAATTTCGGGACTTAATCCCAAACGCTGGGCAATAGTTAAAGCATTAGAACGCCCCGGAATGCCCCATAATAGTCGATAAGTGGGGGAAAGAGTGCGATCATCAAACTCTACCGAGGCATTTTCAAAGCGAGAATCTCGATACTTTAACGCTTTTAATTCCCCGTAGTGAGTGGTAGCCACCGTCAGTAAACTATGATCAGCGAGGTATTGTAAAATAGCGATCGCTAAAGGACTTCCCTCGGCCGGATCCGTACCTGCTCCCACCTCATCGAGTAAAACCAAGGAACGAGAATTTAAAGCCGCTAAAATGCGGACAATCCGGCGAATGTGACCCGAAAAAGTCGATAAACTCTGTTGCAAAGACTGTTCATCCCCGATATCGGCTAAAACCTGATCGAACCAGGGTATCTCTACCGGTTCCCGCGCTGGAATAAACAGGCCCGCTTTCGCCATTAAAGCCGCTAATCCGAGGGTTTTTAAAGTAACGGTTTTTCCGCCGGTATTTGGTCCGGTGATGGCAACAACGCGAATTTCTGGGGTAATCTGCACATTTATTGGTACGACCTCCCCCCCCTGTTCGTGGTGTTTTTGCCACCAGAGCAAAGGATGACGCAAATTCCGTAAAGTAATCGTTTCTGAACCATCGATAAAGTGGGGGGGATTACCCTCTAACCATAAACTGTAACGGGCCCTGGCGGTGGCCAGATCGAGCCTAGTAGCGATCGCTAGTAAATATTCTAAGTCCTCAAAGGCTTCGGCGATCAGATTACTTAACTGCCGCAGGATTTTTTCTTCTTCGATTTGTTCCTGACGACGATATTGCCGCAGTTGATTGCCTTGGTCAACGATAGAGTGAGGTTCAATGTAAAAAGTCGCCCCTGTGCTGGAAGTATCGTGAATTATCCCCGGTATTTGCTCTTTTTGCGCTGCTTTGACGGGAATCACCCAGCGCTCGCTTCTTTGGGTAATGACCGCTTCTTGGATGGCACCGCCCTGTTTTTGCATGATATCCTGTAATTTGCGGTAAATTCGCTCTCTAATCACCTTCATTTGTCCCCGAATTTCGCGTAATTGGGGACTAGCGCGATCGGATATCCGGCCATCTTCATCGATACAACGGTGTATTTCCTGTTCTATCTCTGGATAGGTGCGAATTTCGGCTACTAACTCTTTTAAAACCGGTATATCTTCCTGTTCGTCAATTAAACGCCGTAAACGTCGCACTCCGGCCAAAGTCGTGGCAATATTTAAAAGTTCCTGTCCCGATAATAACCCCCCCAGATGCGCTCTTTCTAGGGCATCGCCGATGTCGCTAATCCCATCAAAGGAAAGACGACTATCTAATTTTTGTTCTAAACTATAAACTTCTTTGGTTTGGCAGAGTAGGTTTAAACTTTCCTCTTTGCTTTCTGGTAAGGGCAATTGACGAATCGCGATCGCACCTAGTTTAGTCGCTGCAAAAGTAGCTAGGTGTTGACATAGCCGCGGCCATTCCAATAATTCTAGGGTTTCGTCTTGAATCAATTTTGTAGTTTTTTATAATACGCTTTGTATTTCTAGTCTAACCGGATTTGGCCCGATTTTTACAGGAGTCATTTCAGTCAACAGTAATCAGTCATCAGTAATCAGGGAAAAGACAGCACTGTTACTCGCACCTAATACCTGTCACTTAACAATCCCACCAATCTGTTGACCATCTAAATTACTCGTTAAGACTGCACTGGAGTGCCGGAGTTGGAAGCAGGGAGAGGAAGTTCGAGCATTTGTACTAAAATTTTTAATACGCAGTTTAAATTCAGTACAGCTTATAATATTAGGTCGAGTTCTACTGATAACTGATAACTGATCACTGATAACTGTATCTAAATTCCTTTCTGGAGAGAGAATTGCACCTGTTTAAATTCTTGTTTTAAACGTTGTTTGAGTTTGTCGGGGATGGGACGGGAACCGTAGGCGGTATAATAACCAGCTAGAGAGTTTAAGGCTGTTTGCATAGTAGTGAAAGAACGCAAACCCCCGGATTTTTTATCTCGTCGGTAGAGGGAGATGTAATCGTTGATTTGTTCCTTTGCTTGCGACTCAACTGCCGCTTTATTCGGGTCATCTTTGACTAAATCAAGGGCTGTGGTTAAAGTTTCAATCACCGTCAGGGTATCTTTTCCGTAATTGCCGGTTAACCCCGAACTACTAGAACAACCCATCAATCCGATGACCAGGACGAGAACCAAAGCTAATAAGCGAGAAATGTAAGGTTTTAGAGACATATTTTCAACACCATAAGTTAATCCCAAGTCACCTTATCCTATCAGGAAACTGTGACCAGTTCCCCATGAGAGTCAACTGGCTGCAAAAATCAGGGGTCAAACAGGGGGCAAAGAGCCAAAATATAGGCTTTTTTGGCGGCAAAAGCCCTATTTTTGCCCAAAACTTAGATGCCATTAACCCGAAGTGAGTTGATTTTGGACTAATTCCGGCCGCGATAAGGCACTGGTTACGGTTTCAGGGTCGATCGAGATTGGACTTTGCGATCGATTGATCTAGAAGATAAAAATTCTTCGTTGCTTTCGTCCTGTTTTGAAAGAAAGAAAGTTACATTTTGTAATCTTTGGGCTGCTCAAGCTGGAACTAGGGTGAAATGGGCAGTTTGACGGTAAAGCTTGTTCCCTTATCCACTTGGCTGTCTAGGGCGATTTCGCCGCGGTGGAGTTCGACGCATTTTTTAACCACTGCTAACCCCAATCCCGTGCCGATAATATTTTCCACATTCTGACCCCGATAAAAGGGTTCATAGATCTTACCTCTATCTTCCTCGGCAATGCCGATCCCGTGATCCCGGACTTGAAAAACAATGCGATCGCTATCTTTCCACAAAATCAAACTAATCCCTGCTCCCGTGGGGGAATATTTAATCGCATTTAAGAGTAAATTACTTAAAATCGAGTAGAGCAGTTTCTCATCTAGATAAGGACGGATCATCAATCCCTGACTGACAAATTTAATCGGGGTATTATTTTTATTGATAAATTGAAAATCTTCGACTAAATTTAAACAAAAAGCTTCAATATCGAGCGGCTCTAACTGACAACTGAGATTTCCAGACTCTGCCCTTGTTAAAATCAAAATATCTGTTAAGAATTGATTCATTAGCTTGACAGAAGACTGGATTCTATATAGGTTTTTTCTGCTCGACTTATCTGCATCTTTTAAACCATTTTCTAATAACTGCGAGGCAGAAAAAATAACGGTTAAAGGGGTTCTAAACTCATGGGATATCATGGAAAAAAGCTGAATTTTTAGATCAAAAAGTTCTTTTTCCTGTAGTAATAATCGGTGAATTTCCTCACTTTTTTGTCGCCGTTTCTCTTGCCAAAAAACTAAAAAATAAACTCCGCAAATAATCCCAAAACTGATAAAAGTTCCCAGTAACCCCAACAGAGAATTTTCGCGGATACTATCCCTAGAACTAGCGATGCTACTTCTTAAATTCCTTTTCTGACTAGCTTGTAAATAGGTAAGAAGATTTTGAAACTTATCCCGGATATCGACACTTTTAACCGTGATTGCATTTTGAGAAATATCATCGGATCGATCGGATTTATAGGTGGCGATCGATTGATTAAATAGAGCAATTCGCCGATACATTAAATCCCCGATCTCAGTCACCATTTCCTGCTCGAAATCTGTGCCGTTTTCTAATTGTTTAGCCAGGAGTTGCCAGTTAGATTTCATCAAAGCGATCGCCCGACGATGACGGCTTAATTCCCTAGGGCTGCCAGTTTTGATATAATCCCGTCTTCCCGATTCGGCCACCGCCATGTTAGCGTAAAGATTAGCGAGATTATCGATGATCTCGTAGGTAACTTCCACCTCAGCAGCGCGCTGACGCAGGACGAGGGTATTGCGATAGGAAACTAGGCTAATAGTTCCCATCAATAAGACAGTTAGCCCGAAACCTCCCGCGATCCATTTTCCTTGTTTGAGCCAATTCATCAGGAGTTAACCGACGCTATTTCCAGCTTACTCTATCTCTAGACCATGCGAATTTTAGTAGTAGAAGATGATATGCAACTAGCCGAGATTTTGCGAGAGGCCTTGAGCGAGCGACAATACGTTGTCGATGTGGCTAGAGACGGAGAAGAAGGCTGGAATTGGCTAGAATTAGGCAAATATGACCTTTTAGTTCTCGATGTCACCCTGCCCAAATTAAGCGGAACTTTGCTCTGTCAACGTCTGCGACGAGCGGAATCCCATCATCCCGTCTCTGCTAATGCCACCGTTCCCGTCCTATTATTAACCGCAAGGGATACGGTAATCGATAAAATTGACGGATTAGACGCAGGGGCCGATGATTATGTCACTAAACCCTTCGATTTGGGCGAATTAATGGCGCGGATTCGGGCCTTGATCCGACGCGGCAGCAGCACCAGCAGTGTTTTATTATCTTGGGGGGGTTTGCAGTTAAATCCCAGTACCCACGAGGCTAGTTATAACGGTCAATTTCTTTCCCTCACCCCCAAGGAATTCGCTCTCTTAGAATTACTTGTTACCCATGGGCGCCGGGTCTTAAGTCGATCGGGTATTATTGAGCGAGTTTGGTCTTTGGACGATTCTCCGGCCGAGGAAACCGTTACTTCCCATATTCGCGGTCTTCGTCACAAGCTAAAATCCCTCGGTGCGCCGGAAGACTTTATTGAAACCGTTCACGGTCTTGGTTATCGTTTAAAGTAATATCTGCCTTGGGACAGTAGACAAAATCATTTCTGCACGAAATCTGCACGAAGTTTGCAGCGGGGTTCCATAATCACCCGTTAAATTAGAAAGTTAGACAGGTGCAGGGCTTCTAGACAATCAGAGCGGTCAAACCTGTGACTCTCCTCTCCTAAAAGGGGCTGCTTGAAATGATTTATACGCGATTTGACTATCACGGCTGGCAGATTGAATTGATCCTAGAAATGCAGGGTTATTCTTTTCAATGTTGGCGAGTGGATGGCAGGGAAGGAATTAGCGATTGCCTAGTTTATGCCACCTCTGAACAAGCTTTAGCGGCTGCCCGACACCGGGCGGATCTAGAGTCCGCTTGTCTTGCTCTACTGCGATTTCTCAATGATATCGGCGGCCGGAATTATTATCTCAGCCGCGATGATCGCGATGCTCTTAGCCAGTCAATTTTAGAATATGCCCGTCTAGGTGATGTTTTCTAATTTCTTCCCCAGAAGTTTTCCCCCCATTGAGAATCATTCTCGCTCCAATTTATTGAGGGTTGGCTGAATATTTGGACTTCCCCGTTGACAAAAGGCAATAATACCATTTTTCTAAAGTAATAGCAGAGATGGTTAATTACCCTCACAACCAACCCCTCTCCCAAAAAGGGAAAGGCGTGTAGGATGCCTGCCACAAATAAAGAAAAATGGGATGAGCAACTCACATAAAGTTCATTTTGTCAAGGATTGTTAAGAAGTGCTTACCCTGATTGACTTAGCTGTTCAAATAGTTTTATATATAAAGATAAGGGCTGACCTAGCGATGTCTTTTAGTTGCGGAACTTAAGCACCTCATAAAGTTGTTCCTCCTGCCAACCCGCTATCTAATTCGGACTCCTTGTACAGCAAGTCTTTCATGGGTTTTCTGCACCACTGAGGATATTTATGACAGCTTCAGAAATCGCACGATTAATTATACGCATTGAAGAAACCGTTAATCCAGATAGTGAATATTACGGCAAGCTTGTCAAATGGTGGGAACAAGATAGGGAACTTTGGCATTACGGAATTGGCTTATCAAATACACACTTCTTTAACATAGGAACGATAGAAGCTAAGGAACTGCAAATACTAAAACGACATGATATTATCGAACATGATATTATCGAACATCGCAATCTTGATATCAGAGGAGTTCCTGGGATTTATTCGCCCTTCGAAAGTGATGAGATTATTGAACGACTAAAGTATTCCTTAAGATGGTTGAATGATTTGCCAAAAAATTCATCGAAAAAAAAAATAAATGGCAAAGCTCTGGCTTTTCTGATATTCACTGATGACGAAGCTGGAACAGACAAAGATAGTGAACCAATTGATATAGATTTTGCCAGCTATCTGAAGCAGCAATCACCGCAACTTAAACATAATATAATTAGAGATTTCTTCGAGAAAGGAAAAAATTGGGTATATATATTCTTGGCTATATTTTGGTTTTTGATAGTCGTTGCCATTGCTTTGATAAGCGGTGAATTTGGAAGTTATCAACCCTGGATAAAATGGTTGGGGGCGTTAATCTCGCTTAGTATATTGCTTGTAATCATCATATCAAACTGGATATCAAATTTTAAATGGTCTGGCTTCCAGAAAAAAAGTTTCTGGGATTGGTTACAATTATTGATTGTCCCTTCGATGTTAGCTTTTGGTGCTTTCTATTTAAGTTATGCTTCTGAAACTAGAGACAAGCAAATAGCTAAGGATGGAGAACAGCAAGAACTTTTAAAAGATTATTTTTCCAAAATGCAAACTTTAATTGTAGAGACAAAAAAATCAAAAGATTCTCAACCAAAAATTGTAGAGACAAAAAAATCAGTAGAGACAACAAAATCAAAAGATTCTCAACCAAATCCAGATGGAGCGCCATTGTTACCAGAGTTTATCCCTATCGCCGAAGCGTTAACCTTCGCTGTTTTAGATCAATTAGATGGAAAACGTAAGGGTAAGGTCATCACTTATCTAGCTGATTCAAAATTAATAACTGCGAACATCAAAGATAAAGATTCCAAACCAGTAATTGACTTAAAAAACGCTAATCTCAAAGAAATAGAAATAGATAACCTTGACATGAATGGGCAACTAATTGATAAAGATACTATACAGGGAGTAATAATCAGAGGTGCTGATATGACAAATGCTAATTTAAAGAAGGTATACTTAACATATTCAGACCTAACGGGATCAGATTTGAGTAATGCTACTCTGACAACTGTTGATTTGACTGGTGCTAAAATGGAAAGTGTAAAACTCATCGAGACTGATATTAAAGATATAACAATTTCGCCACAGACTGATTTAAATAATGCGTGTTATCTTGAAGGACAAGAACCTCAAGTTCAACAAAATAACAAAGACAAATCTTCAAAATTGTCATTATTGCAACTATTAAAAAATAACAACAATGACTCAAAAATGCTGCCCATTAAATCTGGGGAAGATTGTAAACGACCATTATCCGAAGACGAAAAAGGCTAAAAGCTATGCAATATTACTACCGTTTTATCCTGACTATTTTAACGTTAAGTATAAGTTTTGCTGACTTAGCATCTTCTCAAAATAAATCTAATAATCCTTCCTTTGGGGTTGTTTATAGTTCAGATAGAGACATTCAACAAGCAAAATGGGAAACAGATCAACTTGCGGGAAGATTGTCTCAATATCAAAACCAAGCCAAGTTATTTAAACGGAGAAACTGGTATGTCGGTGTTATTGTATTTCCCAGTGAATCAGATGCTAAGGAATCTCTACCGATAATCGAGGATACATATTCTCGAGGCTCTTTTTTCGTTAATCTTCAAGAGTGGTGTCGTCCCGACTGGAATAAAAATACAGAAGTATTAAAAGGTGTAAGTTATTATGACTGTAGGAGAGGAGAAATTATACTGGGTAGAACTGGAGCAATTATAACTAATAAATTTAGTACGATCAAGGATGCTAAATCCGATCTAGAAAAGCTCAAAAAAAATCCCTTTCAAAAACAACAGCACAATTTAACAATTTTTAAGCGCGGAGATTCTTATTTTACAGCCGTGATTAATTACGCTAATAAAGAGGAGGCTAAGAAAAACATACCGAATGGCAAAAAATTTCGTGATGTCGATATTAAAGATTGGTGTAACCCTGGTGGTGATCCTAAAAGTGGTTATCTTACAAAAGATGATTACATACAATGTCAAAACAAGTAATATCAATTACTGAATATTAACTTCGAGATATTGAGGTCGATAAGTACGAACGTAATTCAACACCTGGTCGAGATCCGCTCGGTTGGTCAGGGCGATACACCCTGATGTGCCGTCTTCGCCATTGGGTTTTTCAAAGGACGGATCGTAGTGAATGCCCAAAGCTGAACGATGAGTCCGAAACAAAGGCTGTATGGGGAGGAAACGATCTCCTGCTTCTGGAATTGTTCCTGGAACAGGCTCTCTGGCTACCCGATATTTCCCGTCTGGCAAGGGTGCTTCTGTCCCGGCTTGATGGCGATTATAATTCTGAGTATGCGCCCGTCCGGCGACGGTCATGTAAGCGGCGATTAACTGCCCGTTACCGTAAAGGCTGAGTTGGTAAAGTGGATTGCCTAGCTTATTGGTCAATCCTGTGGGGGTTAGTGTCATGTAATTGTCCTGCGTAGTTGAGGCCGTTTCAGGACTACAGACAACGAAAGCGAGACACAGGAGAAAAAGCAGCGCTAATTGCTTAAGCGGATTTGGGCCGCGACAACGATTCTTGAAAAATTCCGCCATATCGTTTAAAACTTTGAGCATATAATGATTTTATTTTCAAGCCAGTTTCGGTAATAGAATCCTGACAGTGGTTCCATTACTGGGGATAATAGCAATTTCGATCGAGCTACCGTGTAGTTCCACGCATTTCTGCGCTACCACCAAACCCAACCCTTTCCCAGGGAGGTGACGGACATTTTTATATAACTGTTTTTGATCTTCTCTGCTTGGAGAAATTGCGTTAAAATTAACGATCATAACGATCAATAAAAAATTTTTATGGTTGTAACTGTTAATAATTCCCTGACAATAAGGGAATTTCTGCAATTACCAGAAACTAAACCCCCCAAGGAATTTATTGACGGTCAAATTATTCCTAAACCCATGCCCCAGGGTAAACATAGCACCATTCAAGGTGATTTAGTTCCAGCTATTAACGCTAGTCTAAAACCCCAACGAATTGCCCGTGCCTATCCTGAATTGCGTTGTACTTTTGGCAGTCGTTCTCTAGTTCCTGATGTTTCAGTTTTTCTCTGGGAAAATATTCCCCGCGATGGCGAGGGAAAAGTATTAAATACTTTTGCGATCGCTCCTGACTGGTTGATTGAAATTCTCTCTCCCGATCAAAATCAGACTAAAGTTGTTAAAAATATCCTTTATTGTCTGGATCACGGCACTCAAATGGGTTGGTTAATCGACCCTGAAGAAGAAATTATCTTTGTTTATTTTAGTGATCGAACTATCGCTATTTTTGAATCAGAAAATGCTCTTTTACCCGTCCCCGCTTTTGCGACGAATTTTCAAATCACCCTCGGTCAATTATTTGACTGGTTAAGAGGTTAACGGATTATCAGTTACCAGTTATCAGTTACCAGTTATCAGATATGAGTTTTTAGTTTTCACATTTGGGTTATCAGTTCACTGATTACTGTTTGCTGTTTACTGATTACTGATCACTGATTACTGATCACTGATTACTGTTCACTGTTTAGCCGACACTTTGAAACAATTGTGACCAATCGAGATTGGGAGCATCTGAGGGAGCAACAATTTCGATAATTTTATTGTTAGCGGCGGGATAAAATAGGGATTCTACGCAAACCGAGGCCACTTTCGTGCGGGGAATACTGCCCTCAGATAGGGTATCGGCGGATGACATTTTAATGGCATTAAGATTATCCTCGTTTTTAAGGCCGCCGGGGCGCACGATCGTGTAGGTTAGTCCACTATTGATTAAATAGTCCTCCGCTTGTTTTTTCCAGAATAAAATTAACCAAAAGAGATTGAGGGGATGGAAAAAGTTCGACACACAGAGGGAAGTAACGAGAACAAAATGTTCGATTCCTTTCTTTTTGGCCGCATCGATGAGATTTTTAGTTCCCAAGTAGTCCACTAACAAAGGTTCCGTGGGATTAAAGCTCGGTCTGGCTCCCGTGGCGCATAGCAAAACGCTACAATCAGCGATGAGTGCCTCTAACTTATCGGCCTGTTGGACATCTCCGACGACGATTTCCACCCCTGCTGGCAAAATTTCCGCCGCTTTCTCGCGGTTTCTCACCAAAGCGCGTACGGGAATCTGACGTTCGACTAATTGGGCAACGATTCTCCGTCCCGTTTCCCCTGTGGCTCCTGCTACAAATGCTTTCATCGCTTCTTAACCAAATAGTTTTTAACAATACGTTACACTAATCTCAATTCTACAAATTTCCCCGATCCTTTGGCGGTTAATCCCCAAATTTTTCTAACACTATCATTTTCCAGGTTTATAAGTCATGCAGTGTCCCCCCATTAACTCCCTAGCTCGCGAATCTGTAGAAGTCAAAGAAGACAATCAATTTCTCGGTTTTCAAACCCATTTTGCCGGATCTATGGATATGTATAGCAATCAGGACACGGTTGCCGATTATCTCCGCGCTCACGAAGGTTGGTTTTGTCGTTGTGCCGAACCGATGAAAACTCTGCCCTTCGGTGACAATGGTTATATTATCACCATCGGTAAATATGGAGCTTTTGGCTATGAACTGGAGCCGAAAATCGCTGTGGTTCTCGATCTGCCGGTCAATGGAGTCTATCATACTCGCAGTGTCCCCATTCCCGATCAACGGTTTTTGGGCTATCTAGTGGATTATCAAGCAATTATGAAACTAGAGGAAATGCCGCTATCTTCTCCTAGTCAGGAAATTGAGGCAATTTTTCGGCAACAGGGACGGGATATTCCAGAGGTTATCACCCAAGTCACCTGGGAACTGCATATGGATGTTATGGTTAAGTTTCCCAAGTTTATTTATAAGATTCCCCGTCCCATTCTTCAAAAAACCGGCGATAAACTATTGACGCAAATTGTTCGCCAAGTTTCCCCCCGCTTAACCTACAAAGTTCAAGAGGATTTTCACTCTAGCTTCAATTTACCCCTACCCCCTGCCTCCAGTCGTCTTTTCTATCGTCTCGACTCCTGCGAGGGTGGGTTACTTGCCTAGGGTTTGGGGAGTCTGTCAACAGTAAGCAGTAGAGCTTGCTGATGGGAAACCAAGCAAAAATAAAGATTTGCTAACGGTGCTGGTCAGTCTAAGCTAGAATTATTAAGAAATGTTTACTTGTAAAAATAAACCTAAGACTACTTCAATATTTTATGTCTCTGCCTATCCGTAACGTTGCTATCATTGCTCACGTTGACCACGGGAAAACCACCCTCGTCGATGCACTCCTCAAACAGTCGGGAATCTTTCGAGAAGGGGAAGATGTACCCACCTGCGTCATGGATTCCAATGACCTCGAAAGAGAACGCGGTATCACCATTCTGGCCAAAAACACCGCCGTTCGTTACCAAGACACCCTGATTAACATCGTCGATACTCCCGGTCACGCCGACTTTGGTGGCGAAGTGGAACGGGTTTTAGGTATGGTGGACGGTTGTATCCTGATTGTCGATGCTAACGAGGGGCCGATGCCCCAAACCCGTTTTGTGCTGAAAAAAGCCCTAGAAAAGGGATTAAGACCAATTGTCGTCGTTAATAAAATCGATCGCCCTAACGTCGATCCTAACCTAGCCGTGGACAAAGTTTTCGATCTGTTTGTGGAACTGGGTGCCGATGACGACCAGTGTGATTTTACTACTCTGTTCGCTTCCGGGATGCAAGGATTCGCCAAAGAAAGCCTCGAAGATGAAGACAAAGATATGCAGCCCCTGTTTGAGGCGATTTTACACCACGTTCCACCACCGGCCGGGGACGTTAACAAACCCCTACAGCTGCAAGTAACCACCCTCGATTACTCGGAATACTTAGGACGCATCGTTATCGGCCGCATCCATAACGGCGTAATTAAAGCCGGTCAACAGGCTGCTTTAGTAAAGGATACGGGCGCGGTTGTCAAGGGTAAAATAACAAAACTTCTTGGTTTTGAAGGCCTTAAACGGGTGGAACTAAACGAGGCCAGCGCCGGTAATATCGTTGCTGTGGCCGGTTTTGCCGACGCTAACATCGGGGAAACGGTAACTTTAGCCGATGACCCGCAAGCTTTACCCCTAATTAAAGTCGATGAACCGACCCTACAAATGACCTTCTCGGTGAACGATTCTCCCTTCGCCGGTCAGGAAGGCACTTTTGTCACCTCGCGGCAAATTCGCGATCGTCTGATGCGAGAATTAGAAACTAACGTCGCCCTGCGGGTGGAAGAAAGTGATTCCGCCGAGAAATTCCTAGTTTCGGGACGGGGAGAACTGCATTTAGGTATTCTCATCGAAACCATGCGTCGGGAAGGCTACGAATTCCAAGTATCGCAGCCGCAGGTTATCTATCGGGAAATAAACGGTCAACCCTGCGAACCCTACGAATACCTCGTTTTAGATGTACCCGAAGAAGCGGTGGGTTCCAGTATCGAACGTCTCGGCCAACGGAAAGGGGAAATGCAGGATATGCAGACGGGCAGCAATGGCCGCACTCAATTGGAATTCGTGATTCCGGCCCGGGGTTTAATCGGTTTCCGGGGCGAATTTATCCGTCTCAGTCGCGGTGAGGGGATTATGAACCATAGTTTTCTCGAATATCGTCCTTTCTCCGGGGAATTAGCCACCCGTTACAATGGCGTGATTACTGCCTTTGAGGAAGGAGTCGCCACTTTCTACGCCCTCAAAAACGCCGAGGACCGGGGAGTATTTTTTATTACTCCTGGGACAAAAGTGTATAAAAACATGATTATCGGCGAAAGCAACCGGCCTCAGGACGTGGAGATCAATATCTGCAAAACTAAACAGTTAACTAACCATCGTTCCGCCACCGGGGATGAATTAGTTCAGTTACAATCCCCCGTGGATATGAGTCTCGAACGCGCCCTCGAATACATTGGACCAGATGAGTTGGTGGAAATTACCCCGAAATCGATCCGTCTGCGTAAATTACCGGTGAAAAAGTTAGCCAAACGTTAATCGGTTTTGACAAAATCCGGCGGCAATTTGGCCATGGCAATTGCCGCTAAAAGGGGCAGCAATGGCTCGAAGATGATCGGTAATTGGTTATGATTGAGATCTAACAAAGAAATCCACTCAGATTTTCAACAAAACTGAGATGATAGAAAAAAGTGCCTTGAGTTTGAGGGTAAAGAATCTGCTGTGAGCTATTCTGCTACTTTGATGCGACATCCGATGTTTCCCGCCGCGTCGGACAGCAATCGTCTTCGTCTCTTTTCGGGATCCGCTAATGTCTCTCTTGCCCAAGAGGTAGCCCGTTATCTGGGCATGGATGTGGGTCCGATGATTCGTAAACGTTTCGCCGATGGTGAATTGTACATCCAGATTCAGGAATCGATCCGGGGCTGTGATGTCTATTTAATTCAACCCTGTTGCAATCCCGTCAACGATCATTTGATGGAATTGTTGATCATGATTGATGCCTGTCGTCGTGCTTCTGCCCGACAAATTACCGCCGTAATTCCCTATTATGGTTATGCTCGCGCCGATCGCAAAACCGCCGGCCGGGAATCGATCGCTGCTAAACTGGTGGCTAATCTGATCACGGAAGCGGGGGCAAGTCGCGTGTTGGCCATGGATTTGCATTCGTCCCAAATTCAAGGTTATTTCGATATTCCCTTCGATCACGTTTACGGTTCCCCAGTGGTGGTGGACTATCTTCTCAGTAAACAATTACCCGATATCGTCGTCGTCTCTCCCGATGTAGGTGGGGTGGCCAGGGCGCGGGCTTTTGCCAAAAAACTCAGTGATGCTCCCCTAGCAATTATTGATAAACGCCGGCAAACCCATAATGTGGCGGAAGTGATGAACTTGATCGGCGATGTTAAGGATAAAACGGCGGTTTTAGTCGATGATATGATCGATACGGCTGGTACGATCGCTCAAGGGGCGCAGTTACTGAAAGCCAAGGGGGCGCGACAGGTTTATGCTTGTGCCACCCATCCGGTTTTTTCTGGTCCTGCGATCGAGCGTTTATCCAGTGGCATAGTCGAGGAAGTGATCGTTACTAACACGATTCCCGTCCCCCAAGAACATTTTTTCCCGCAACTGAAAGTCTTGCCGGTTGCCCCGATTCTGGGTGAGGCCATATGGCGCATCCATGAGGACAATTCCGTGAGTAATATGTTCAAATAGATGGCCGAATCCCCCTAGTTTTAGGGGGAATTTTTATATTTATTTTGTTGACATTAATTCTGATTTATGGCAGCGTCGGGGTTGTCAAGTCCTCCCAGACGATTGAAGGGCCAAAAACGCACCACGGCGCGACCGATTAAGTTTTCCCGGGGAACAAAGCCCCAAGCGTGGGAATCATAACTATTATTGCGATTATCACCCAAAACCAGATATTGATCGGGGGGAACTGTCACCGGTCCGTAAGTATAATTAGGTTCTTCGGCGATATACTTTTCCGCTAAAACTTTACCGTTGACGTGAACTAGACCGTTTTTGACTTCCACCTTATCCCCCGGCAGTCCAATCACCCGTTTAATAAAAGCATCCCGAAAATTTTGAGCTTTCAGAGCGGCTGTCGGACTAAAAACCACTATATCACCCCGTTCTGGCTTCTGAAAATGATAGCTAACTTTCTCGATAATTAGGCGATCATTAATCTGGAGAGTGGGTTCCATGGAAGAAGAGGGAATATAACGGGCCTCAGCCACAAAAGTGCGGATGCCAAAGGCCAAAATTCCAGCCGTGACAATGGTTTTAACTGCTTCTAGCCAAGGATTTTCTTGGGGTACGGGAGGGGGAGAAGGTTTTTCGGATTTATGGTTCAAGCTTTCAGCCATAGAATTTTAACTTTTGAGAAGGATTAAGCTAATACGCTCTTTAATTTTCTAGTTTAGTGATATTAACACCGTAGATAATATTTTAAGACAATCTCCCTACATCTACCGGATCACTGTTACTTTTTCAAGGCATCATTATGCCACCTAAAGGGGAATTTCCTCGGGGGTGGAGAACGGTAAGATTAGTCTATCAAAAAGGACAGTTTTTCGCCGCTATTAAAGGAAAAGCGTTAGAATTCAACAATTAGACACCTATCTCCCTTAAAAGTCTCTTCTCCGTCACTACTTAGACCTATGTTTGCACAAATTCCCGAACGATCAATGCACTATCTGCGATGGGTTGTTACCATCGCTTGGTTAATTCTGATATTTTCTCTGTTTTTTGACCCTATTTCGGCAAAATTAACCGATCCTAAGAATTTTGCTAGTCCCCTGAGAGTTGATCCCGATGTGTGCATTAAAGTCCAGGGAGTTTGCCTACCCCAATCCTCCTATCAGTTAGGTGCGCCGATTTTTTGGGGAATAGTGGTTCCTAGTGGCATTTTTATCTTATTAGTATTCGGTCACGAACTCTGGCGGCGTATTTGTCCTTTATCCTTTCTTTCTCAAATACCACGCGCTTTGGGTAAACAGCGTCAGAAAAAACAGACCGATAAATCGGGGAAAGTCCGATCTGAAATCTATAAAGTGCCGAAAAACTCTTGGTTAGCTCGGAATTATCTCTATCTACAATTAAGTCTGTTATTGTTGGGTTTATGCGGACGGATTCTCTTTTATAATTCCGATCGCTTAGTCTTGGGTAGCTTTTTAATCTTTACTATTCTAGCGGCGATCTTTGTGGGTTACTGGTATGGGGGCAAATCTTGGTGTAACTATTTCTGTCCCATGAGTCCGGTTCAAAGGATTTACGGTGAACCGAGGGGTTTACTGAATAGTACCGCTCACGAAGACAGTCGCGGTGGCATTACTCAATCTATGTGTCGTATTGTCCATGAAGATGGTAGCGAACAAAGTGCCTGTGTTGCCTGTCAGAGTCCCTGTATCGATATCGATGCGGAAAGGTCCTATTGGGAGGGGATTAATAACAGCGATCGCCAATGGCTTTATTACGGTTATTTTGGCTTAGTTTTTGGCTATTTTATCTATTATTACCTTTATGCTGGCAATTGGGACTATTATTTCTCTGGAGCTTGGGCGCACGACGAAAATCAACTAGAATCCCTCTTTAAACCGGGTTTTTATCTTGCCGGTCAGGCAATTGCGATTCCGAAGTTGGTAGCTGTTCCCTTAACTTTGGCAATCTGCACTTTTTTGGGTTACTTTCTCGGTAAAAAAGTTGAAAATGCCTATAAAGTCTATAGAATCCGTAAAAAGTCGCCTTTAACTACGGAAATTATCCGTCATCGAGTCTTTACCGTCGGAACTTTTCTGATTTTCAATTTCTTCTTTATTTTCGCTGGTCGTCCTTTTATTAATCTTTTGCCAAAATTTTGGCATTATTTCGCTAGTATTTTACTGGCGGTTTTGAGTAGTTTATGGTTATATCGCACTTGGATGCGGGATCCCAGTCGTTACCAACGGGAAGGACTAGCGGGAAGATTGCGTAAACAGTTGGGTAAACTGGGTCTCGATACAGCTAAATATCTCGATGGGCGATCGCTGGAAGCTTTGCACGCGGATGAGGTGTATGTATTGGCCAAGATACTGCCAGATTTCACCCACCAGAAGCGTTTAAAAGCCTATAAAGCCGTGTTAAAAGAGGCTTTGGAGGAGGGATATACTGACTTCGGCCACAGCCTCGAAATCCTCCAACAAATGCGCTTAGAGTTGACGATTACCGAGGCGGAACATCAGGCAATTCTAACAGAGTTGGGTGTGGAATCGGCCGAACTTCTCGATCCGGAAAAGCAGTATAGTCGCGAGGATTGGTTACGTTTGCAGAGTTATCGCGATGCTTTGTTGGAAAGTCTGTTGGTGACTTGGAAAAAAGACCCTGATCGCAAGGTGGGGTCGGAATTGCTGGAAGTGTTAACCGGTAAGAGTTCCAGGGAGGCGATCGAGCATTTATTGACGGAATTGCCGGCCGCGGAAACGGGAACTGTCGAGTCTTTGCGTCGGGAGTACGGAGTTACTGGTCAGGAGGAGGAAACGATTCTCCATCGTCCTCTGGCCCATCAATTATGGCAAAATATCGCCCGCGCTTTTCAGGTCTTCGATCGTCTATCTTTTAGTAGTGACAGCGATCGTGATCAACAGGAAAGAATTTTATTGGAAAGATTCCAGCTATTCGATAGTGATAGCTCTGGACAAATTAGTCTTGAGGAGTTAAAAGCTTGTCTTCAGGCGATCGAACCGGGGGTGACAGACAAGGAAATCGAAGCTATGTTACAACAGGCCGATACAAGTCGCGATAATCAGATTAGTTTTCCGGAATTTCGCGATCTACTCCACCAATTCCATAAATAAACTGTCGGCAACTATTGCGTCGGTCATGAATTCCAAGACATTAGGATTCTGATAGCAAATTATACCAATTCTCCAAAGTCTGACTACAGAAGTTTAATCCCCCTAAATCCCCCTTAAAAAGGGTGACTTAAATTCGATGTGTAGTTTTCATTTAGAGAAATGGTATTAAATTGTATTCAGTGCAAATAGAGAATCAAGTTAGCTGTCACCTTGATGGTGGGAGCTTTTTCTTTTTTTAGCCAATACAGTGCTTCTGTTCCCCCCTAAAAGGTTACGGTTAATTAGTTGGGCTGAAAGATTAAGTAGCTGGTTATAATTAAATTAAAAATGGATTTTAGGTTCGATCCCCCCTGAGTCCCCCCTTGATAAGGGGGGTGCCGATCCCCCCTGCCCCCCTTGATAAGGGGGGTGCCGATAGGCGGGGGGATCCCCCTTAATAAGGGGGGCATCTGATAATTTTTAACGCCTACCTACTTAAGCCAAATAATTGAATCTAAATCAATCTGATTGCCTTCAGTAAGTAGCTTTCGTATCAGTTCAATATAATTAAAATTACTCTCGAATAAAACAAAACGTCTATCTAAAGAAGCGGCCGCTAGTCCCACGGTTCCTGAACCAGCAAAGGGGTCTAAAACCACATCACCTTTAAAAGAGTAATAATTAATCACTTTTTCTGCCAATTCTACGGGAAAAGCGGCGGGATGTTTTGAGTTAGTGACTGGGTTAATCTTCCAAACATTAGTGCGTTCATAACCATCGGCAATTTTTGAGGCTTTTACTACTTCTTGATCGGGATGATTGCGAATATGCCAATCGATGAGTAAATCTGTGTGTTTACGATAGACTAAAACGTATTCAGTCACCGGCACGGTTTTGTATTGGAGAGGGTTTCGATCGGCGGCAAATCTGCGCCCTCTACCAGTTGCCCACCCTGCTCCCTCTGGTTTTAGCCAAATAATATCATCAATAAAGTCGTAACCTTCTTCAATAAAAATTCGATGCAAATCAAAGGGAACAGCAATACGTTTAGAAGCTTGATTACGCGAAGCGCGACGCAACAGCACGGGAGAAATATTAATGACAAAAAAACGTCCTTCACTCAAAACTCGATGACATTTTCTGATCACCTGTCGCAGCTTCAATAGATAGCTTTCGTATTCTTCAAATTCCGAATATTCCGGACGAGCATTAAAATAGGGTGGTGAGGTAAAGATTAAATCAACACTTTCTGCGGGCATTTCCTCTAAAAGTTCGCTACAATCACCAAATCCGATGGTATTTCTCAGAGAGGAAAGCTTATATTCTTTTTTAGTTTTCTTGGGGGTTTCTAATTTAGATTCATCCTGTTTTAACAGACGAGCGATAATAATTTCAGTCCGGGTTGTCCTATCGGCTAAAATTTCGGTGGTGTAGGCATCGATCACCACTTCCCCAACGGTTTTTTTCTGTTCATTACATAAAGGAACTCGCCAAATATGATATCTGTCATCCACTTCTGGTAAACCTAATTTAATCGCATTAACTAAATTTATTTCCCGCAACCAATTAAGGACAATTTCTTTAGCTTCTGCCACCGTGCGAAGCAGATAACCGCGCTTGTCCGATACCAGTTCTTTTTCCATGTCATTACTCTAGTTCTCTCTAGAATTCTAGCTGATTATTATCCAAAAAACTAGGAGAGTCTCAAGATAGAAATTGGCCACCTTTTAAAAATTCCACATTTCTAACACTTTTCCTGTAATTGTTTGATTTAACCAGAAAGTATTATGACTGAGGGAGTGAAGATTATTTGCTGTTACTTTCCAGCTTGCTTGGGGATGAAAAAGAATTGCTTCTGCGGGATTACCGGGGTTGAGAGATGCCGGTTTTTGTTGTAAACAATGACAGGGATTGAGACTAAGCGCTTGCCACAATTGTAAAGCTGATAATTGTCCGGTTATTACTAATTTTTCCCAGAGTAGCGGTAAAGCTAATTCTAACCCGATCGCGCCGGGGGGTGCTTCTGCAAAAGAGACGGTTTTTTCTTCGTAGGTATAGGGACGATGATCGATCGCGATTGCATCGATAATTCCCTCCTTAATTGCCGCAATTAACGCCTTGCGATCGCTTTCGTTGCCCAAGGGTGGAGCGAGGTGTAAACTGGGATGATAGCTGGCGATCGATCCTGTATTTAAGAGGAGATGCAACCACGTCACACTAGCGGTTATCGGCAATCCCCGCATTTTTGCCTCGCGAATTAATTCCACTCCTCGACGGGTAGAAATTCGCATTAGGTGAACAGGTGTATTAATTTCGCCGACGATTTCTAAAATTGTGGCTAAAGCAGTGGTTTCAGAAATAGCAGGATCTCCGGGTAAACCTAAGCGAATCGAGGTTTCTCCCTCACGCATGACTCCATTACCCTTTAATTGCTGATTTACCGGGGAAAGGGCGATATTTTTACCGAAGGGTTTTAGGTATTCCAATAAGTGCCGCAACAGTCCCAAATCTTCCAGTCCGCGATTATCGGTAAAACCCACCGCTACAGGCATTAAATCGGCTAATTCGGTCATTTTTTGCCCTTGTCTTCCTAGGGTGAGACTTGCCCAAAAATGCAGACGAGTCGATTTTGAGTCAAAAAACTCTTGACTTTTTTGCTGTAATGTGCTAATGATTGCGGGGTGATCGAGGGGGGGGAGAGTATTGGGGAGAATTGCCAACCGGGTGCAGCCTCCGGCCGTGGCCGCTTTGAGCAAAGATGCGAGGGTTTCTCGGTCTTCGTGGCCAGGTTCCCCAGAATGACTGTAGAGATCGACTAATCCGGGGGCAAAAATACAGTTTTGACCGGAAATATAGTTACTATTTTCTCTTGGGGGAAGCTGAGATTCGATCGCTTTAATTACCCCCTCCTCAATCCAGACATCGGCAATGCGATCGGTTTGTGTCAGGGGGTCAAGGACTCTAACCTGTTCTATAATTGTCGAGGATTGGCTATTCACGCAGACTAATTAAAACGTCATTTTTTCCTCTGGCAGTATATCACGTTAAGTAAAAAGTAAAAAAGCTGAGTTGTCGGTTAGCTTGGGGGACGATAAGTTAGAATATTGATCGACTACGGTTTTAATCTTTATTTTAATTGGCCGATCCATCCTAGGGAGAATTGATAGCCGAATCATGCAGTTAGAACTTTTTACTTTTAATCATCTCGAAGAATTTAATCGGGGAACCCCGCGATTAGTTTCGTTTCGAGATTTAGTGCCAGAAATCACCAGCACCAGTTATCTAACCCATGGCATCTATTATTATCCTGCCAAATTTATTCCCCAAGTGGTGAGATTTTGTCTTGATAATTACAGTAAAAAGGATGATTGGATTATCGATCCTTTTGCGGGTTCAGGTACGGTGGGTTTAGAGGCTAAACTTTGTCAAAGAAATGCGGTTTTAACTGACCTGAATTATCTTTTAAACCATATTATACCGATTAAGATTACAGAACACCAAGAACCATTGAGTTACTCGGAGTTAGATAAAAAAATCTTAGAAGTTTTTGCCAGCAAGGATAAATTTATCCCTCAGTGGTCAAATTTAAACTATTGGTATCCAGAGGAGATTTTAGCAGTTTTGCAGAAACTTTGGGCAGGTCAAAAAAGTCTAGAACCTGATTTGTATTCCCAGATCATTCAAGCGGTTTTAGTGAAAGTTAGTAAACAGTTTTCCTATGCAGAACATACCAAACCTAAATTATTTCAATCGAAATACAAAAAATCAGATATACAAGAACTATTACAAAGAGATTGGCAAGAGGAATTAAAACGAACGATTAAAGAGATGAGTTTTGAAACTTTAACCAGCGTCAATCAATATATTACCGTAACTTGGCGCAATTATAATCGGGTGCTTTTTTATGGAGGAGTAGATAGTGCCACTTTTGAGATCGATCAAAATCTAGAGTTAGATTGTTTAATTAGTTCACCCCCCTATCTGCAAGCACAGGAATATATCAGAACAGCAAAACTAGATTTATATTGGTTAGGATATACAGAAAAAGAAGTACAAAAAATATCTAAGCTAGAAATTCCCTACCGACAGGCTACCAGATTAATCGAAACTGAAACCTTAAATCGAGTGAGATCAAGTTTAGAAAAAGAGAATTTACATAAAATACTCGATTCCTACTTTTGTCACACCATCAACGCTTTAGAAAATGCCACCAGAAAATTAAAACAAGCTGGCAAAGCTTGCATTTTTGTCGGTAATCCAAAAGTGGATGGAGTGGAAGTAGAAACTTGGCGAATATTAAAGGAATATTTTCAGGAAAATGGCTTTATTTTTAATACCGTCTTTGAGGATAGAATTAAAACCAGACAATTATTCAAATCTCGCAAGAATAAAAATCCTGATGGCATGAAATCCGAATATTTACTAATTTTAGAGAAAAGGTAGGTCTAGTTTAGTCAAATCGAATAGAAAAAATATCAACAACTTCCCAAAAATAGCACTGATTCGCAAGGTTAAAACATCGATAAATCTACAGTGAAATAGCTAAAGGCTGAGGACTGATTGCTAACTGCTGTAACAAATTTAGTTTATAATTAATTATCAACCTATCTCTGTTGGAAAACCATGACTATCGCTCAAAGCTTACCCCTAGTCGAGTCTCATGTCAACCCTGAGATAATCTTCCCAGAAGGCGAATTTTGGAGTGATGAACCACCCTTGGAAAGCAACCTACATCTACAACAAATTATTTTATTAATTCAGTGTTTAGAATGGTGGTGGCGCGAGCGAGAAGATTATTTTGCCGCCGGCAATTTAACCATTTATTACAGTCCTAACCAGAAAAAGTCAGAATTCTGCCGTGGTCCT
>NZ_JADBUP010000092.1:0-30323 GCF_020245605.1 Microcystis sp. M061S2
GATAATTTCGGGTTTTTGACCATATTCTTGACGGCTAAATTCTCAACCACAATCGTTTGATTTTCACGAACTAATTGAGTGGTTAGCTTATGTAAATGGTCTTTTCTGCTATCAGTAATTTGAGCGTGAATTCTGGCTACTTTGATTCTCGCTTTTTCCCGATTTTTTGACCCTTTCTGTTTTCGAGAAAGACTTTTAGATGCTCTTCGCAACCTCTGATAATGTTTCTTAAAATGCTTAGGATTAGATACTTTATCGCCGTCGCTGGTAATCACAAGGCTACTAATTCCTAAGTCAATTCCAATGGCTTTATCTGTTACTGGTAAAGGCTTAATCGTTGGGTCATCAAATCTAATTGAAATATGCCAACGTCCAGAAGGATGTAATCTGACTGTTACTGTGCTTGGTTCACATCCGTCTGGTATTTGTCTTGACCATCGAATAGGTAAAGGTTCTGTGCATTTAGCTAAATAGATTTGTTTGTCTTTAAATTTAAAAGCAGATTTGGTAAATTCGGCACTTCCTCCCTGATGTTTTTTCTTAAAGTTAGGATACTTAGTACGACCAGCAAAGAAATTAGTGAAAGCTGTTTGTAGGTGTCTTAACCCTTGTTGTAAAGGTACACAGCTTATCTCATTGAGAAAGTGTAATTCTTCTTGTTTTTTCCAATCGGTCAACATTGAAGAAGTTTGAGCGTAGCCTACTCTTTCTTGCTTTTCGTACCAAGCTTGTGTTCTGAGATGGAGAGCTTTATTGTAAACTAATCTTAAACAGCCCAATGTGCGCCGCAATAGCGACTCTTGTTCTGGTGTCGGGTAAAATCGGTAAGAATAAGCTTTTTCCATACCTCACATTCTAGAATATATCGTGTAAATGCGCTAGTATTTAACAGTAAAGCCAACCTAGAACGACGGGGTTTCAGACCCAAATTTTCGATGAATACTTTAACGATCGCTTGGATAAGTTTACCCTTTTTGATCGGCTTTATCATCTATTTATTGCCGCGATTAGACAAATATCTGGCTCTCGCCGCCACTATTATCTCTCTCGCCTATTCTCTCCTTCTATTTAGCCAATCCTCCCCCATAACCCTTAACCTACTAGATAATTATGGCGTGAGACTGGTAGCCGATCAGTTAAGTGCCTATTTTATCCTCACTAATGCCCTGGTGACGATGGCAGTTATTTTTTATAACTGGGAAAGTAGCAAAACCGCCTTTTTTTACGCTCAAGCTATCATTCTCCACGGCAGCATTAATTCTGTCTTCGTCTGTGAGGATTTTATTAGCGTTTACGTTGCCCTAGAGGTAATTAGTATTGCCGCTTTTCTGATGATTGCCTATACTCGCAGCGATCGCTCTCTCTGGGTTGCCCTGCGTTATCTGTTTATCAGCAATGTGGCGATGTTATTTTACCTTATTGGCGCAGTTTTAGTCTATAAAGCCAATAATTCCTTTGCTTTTGCCGGTTTAAAGGACGCACCTCCCGAAGCCTTGGCTTTAATCTTCATGGGATTATTAGTCAAAGGGGGAATCTTTGTCTCGGGATTATGGCTACCGATGACACACTCGGAATCGGAAACCTCCGTCTCGGCGCTGATGTCGGGGGTGGTGGTAAAAGCTGGCATTTTTCCCCTCCTGCGCTGTGCTTTAATCCTAGACGATTTGGATGTCCTAATTCGGCTTTTCGGGGTGCTAACGGCGATTTTTGGCGTGTCATACGCAGTGTTTGAAAAGGATAGCAAGCGGATGTTAGCCTTCCATACTATTTCCCAATTAGGTTTTATTTTAGCTGCCCCGGTAGTCAGTGGTTTTTATACCCTTACCCACGGTTTAGTTAAATCTTGCCTATTTCTGTTAGCGGGAGTTTTACCCAGTCGCAATTTTAAAGAATTACAGCAACAATCGCTCCCTAATTCTCTCTGGATTGCCCTAGTGGTTGCTAGTTTTTCTATCTCCGGATTCCCCCTATTATCTGGTTTTGGTGCGAAAGCGTTAACGATGAAAAATTTAGTCCCTTGGCAAGAAATTATGATCAATCTTGTGGCGGTGGGGACGGCGATTTCCTTTGCTAAATTTATCTTTTTACCCCACGCCGGTGGCGAAAGCAAACAGAAGCTAACTATCGGTTTCTGGATAGCAATAATTCTGCTCCTTGCCGCCCTATTTTTATCCAATGCCGTCTATGTTGAAGCTTATAATCTACCCAATATTATCAAAGCTTTAGCCGTCATCGGTGCCGGGTGGTGGTTATATCTGGGAGTTTTCAAAAAGTTATCCCTAAAATTATCGCGAGCCTGGGAACAATTTGATAATCTCGTCGGGATGATGAGTATAATGTTAGTTCTATTGTTTTGGATGGTCTTAGCATGATCGGACATATAATTCTGCGTTTAACTATGTGGTTTTTACTCACCGCTAATTTTACCCCCGCTAATATTATGATCGGGGTGGCTATTGCTTTTCTTTTGCCCCGTAATTTCGCCTCTAGCGAAACTTTAGGCGATTGGTTAAAGGTAATAATTAAAGTCTTTCTGGCTATTCCCCAAGCTTATAAAGAAGCTTTTGAAATTATCTTTCGTCCCCACAAGGAAGAAGAAATTATTTTAGAGAGAATTTCGGGTAAACGTTCACCTAGATTAGCTTTTTGGGATATATTTCTCATTACTTTTACCCCGAAAACTATCGTCACCGAATACAAGGAAAATGAAGGTTATGAAGTTCATCTAATTAAACGGAGTCCCCAGGGATGAATATTGTTCTCATTGCCATGATTGTCGCCCTATTAATTCCCCTTTATGAAGTGGCAAAAAATGATGACATCTGGCAAAAAATGGCTGCCTTTGCCAGTGCTTCCAGTAAATCATCGATTATTATTCTAGTGGTTTCAGTTCTGCGGGATGATTGGATGATTGGAGTGGTAGCAGTGATTATTCTCAGTGTCGGTAATGCTGGCTTTATGTTATTAGCACAAATTCTTAAACGATTGAACGAATCATGATTGACATTTTAAGTTATATCTGCATCACTATCGGAGTTTTTTTCTGGTTTTGGGGAACGGCGCATCTTTTAGACAAGCGCTCGGTATTATATAAATTACACGGTCTATCTGTCGCTGATACCTTGGGTTCTATGGCGATTATTTTCGGGCTACTTTTGAAAGTTCCCCAAAATTGGCCTTTATTATTATTGGCAATAATTTCCTTAGCAATTTGGAACACCATGTTAGGCTACGTTTTAGCTTATACTTCTAGCGATCGAGAGTAGAATTAAAGATGAATGAAAGTTATCTCTATGTTATTGTTGCCCTCTTGCCTTTAACTGCGGCGATGGTGATGTTACAATCTAATCCCTACCAAGCTCTAGTAATTCGCGGGGTTTTAGGGGCAATAGCAGCCTTAGTTTATGCTTTATTAGGGGCAGCAGATGTATCTTTAACCGAAGCTTTGATGGGAACCATGTTAGCTGTAACTCTCTACGCGGTGGCGATTCGTTCCTCTTTGGTTATGCGTTTAGGAGTAATTGCTGAGGAAACCGATACGGTTTTAGAACAGTTAAAAACTCAACTACAAACGGTTTTAAGTAAGCGTTTTATGCGTTTAGAATTAGTTGCCTACAGTGACAGGCAAGCTTTGCAACAGGCACTTATTGATAAAGATGTTCATGCCGTCTGTATCCGTCAAGATAATCCAGAAAACATCCCCTACGAAACCACAATTAGATTACCCTATCTCTACGATATTTTTAAAAATGAATTAACGGCAGCAAACACGATTTTAACCTGTATTGAAACCCCAAAATTAGAGGAGAAACACTAATGAAATGGATTTACACTCTAGCCGCCATTGCCTTCGCTGTCAAAATGGTAATTATTCCGAATACTGCTTCCCCTGTATTATCCTTAGAAATTGTTGAATCCCTGGTGCGCGACGGCGGTGTTCCTAATGCGGTTTCGGTGGTTATTTTTCGTAATCGTCTCTACGATACCATCTATGAAGTGGTTGTTTTTACCATTGCCATTATGGGGGCAAATTTTCTTTTAGCCACCGAAAAACCCGCCAGTAAAATCCATCAATTTACCGACCAACCTTCAATTATTTTAGCCCGTTTAGGGTCAACAATTGCCGCTTTAGTGGGCATTGAATTAGCTATCCGCGGACATTTAAGTCCGGGGGGAGGTTTTGCCGCCGGAGTCGCCGGAGGTACGGCAATTGGTTTAATAGCAATTACCTCGTCTCCCGAATGGATGCAAGCAATTTATCGCCGTTGGCAAGCGGCAACATGGGAGAAAATTTCCGTCTTAGTTTTTATTGTTTTAGCCGCCATTACTCTCTCAGGATTTGAGTTACCCCACGGGGAATTAGGAGCGCTATTTAGTGGCGGCATTTTACCAATACTAAACATTTTAGTTGCCGTTAAAGTAGCTTTAGGTTCCTGGGCAGTAATCCTCGTTTTTATCCGCTATCGCGGTTTATTGTGAGAGGTTAATATCTATATTTATAGCTTTAGGTCAAAACTGGGGATTAACCGATGAGCATAACATGACTTGATGGTTGAAAAAATGCTATAGTAATTTTGTTGCCCTCCTCAAGAATCAATAGGCATCTAATGATTCTGCTAAAAGAACTCCCGAGGTAAAAATTATGGTTAACGTTATTCGCGGTTCTTCAGCTAAACCTGTATCTTCTCAAAGATTAGCTAAATATTTTGAGGAAAGAACAGATATAGAGGGAACATTGTATATCGGCTATCCTATTATTGGAACTCCCCAAGGAGGATATCAAATTGATGCTCTATTAGTCTCTCGTCAGCAAGGGATTATTATTTTTAATATTGATGAGGGAAAAAATTATGATTTGGATATTGAAGGCACTCAAGACGAGAGCATAACCAAGTTAGAAGCAAAACTGCTGTCTTATAAAGAGCTTGTTCAAAAAAGAAAGCTAATAGTTAACATTTCTGTAGCCACCTATGCACCGATTTGGAATAATTATCCAGAAGCAATTAACCCAGAGGAATATCCTGTTCTTATTAAAGATAAAGATATTGATGATTTTATCAAGAAATGTCAAGGCAATGATTCTGAATATTTCGAGAAAGTCAACTCAGTTATACAAGCTGTTACAACCATTAGAAAAAAAGACGCTCGCAGTTATGTTGTTAAACCAGATTCTAGGGGAGCAAAGTTAAAAAAATTAGAAGATTCTATCGCTAATCTTGATGAAACTCAAAATAAGGCTGTTTTAGAAACCACTAAAGGTGTACAAAGAATCAGAGGTTTAGCAGGTTCGGGAAAAACAATTGTCTTAGCGCTGAAAGTAGCTTATCTTCATGCAACTCATCCCGATTGGAATATTGCTGTTACCTTCTATACACGCTCGTTAAAGGATCAATACAAAGATTTAATTACTCGGTTTAGTTATGAGCATAAAAATTCCGAACCAGACTGGGAAAAAGTAAAAATTATTCATGCGTGGGGAAGTCCTAAGATAGAAGGAATTTATTATGAGCTATGTAAACGACATAATATTGAATATTTAGATTTTAGTCAAGCAGACAACCTAACATATTCGCATGAAGAACCTTTTGACTTTGCCTGTCAAAAAGCCTTGCGAGAGATTAAAAATTTTCATCAATATTATGATGTTATTTTAATTGATGAAGCTCAAGATTTTCCTCAAGACTTCTTAAGACTCTGCTATGAAATCTTGAAAGATGATAAACGTTTAGTTTATGCCTATGATGAGTTGCAAAGCTTAAATAGTAAAGTCATGGATTCTCCCGAAGTTATTTTTGGAAATGATAACCATGGTAATCCTAGAGTTAAATTGGAGAATTTACCCAGCGAACCCCAACAAGATGTAGTTTTAAATACTTGTTACAGAAATTCTCGTCCTATTCTTTCCTCTGCTCATGCTCTAGGTTTTGGAGTTTATTATCCACAGGGACTAATTCAAATGTTTGATAATCGTCAATTATGGCAAGATATTGGTTATGAGGTTGAAGAAGGAGAATTAAAATCAGGAGAATTTGTTAAACTGATTAGAACCTCGAAAACCAGTCCTAAATTCCTTGAAGACCATTCTTCTATCGATGATATTATCAACTTTAAATCTTTCGATAACAATCAGGAGCAATTTGAATGGCTAGTGGAACAAATTGCAAAGAATCTCAACGAAGATGAATTAAGATGCCAAGATATTATGGTTATCCATCCAATACCTAAAAATGCTCGCAACGTTTTTGGAAAAGCTAGAGAAATGTTATTTACAAAAAATATTAATTCTCATTTAGCAGGCAGCACATCTTCTCCCGATGAGTTTTTTCAAGAAAACTCGATTGCTTTTACACAGATTTATCGTGCAAAAGGCAATGAAGCGGCAATGGTTTATTTCATTAACGCTCAAGAAGGTTTCTCTGGTTCACCATCAGAAATTGCTAGTAAACGCAATATTTTATTTACAGCGATGACTAGAAGTAAAGCTTGGTTAAGAGTTATTGGTTATGGAGCAAATATGCAAGCTTTAGAGACGGAATTTCAGGAAATTAAATCGAGAAATTTTGCTCTTGAGTTTACCTATCCAACCCCAGAAGAACTTCAACAAATGAAGAAGGTTTATCGAGATACTCTTAATACCAAGAGATATAAAAATGACAGGGAAAAGCAAGAATTAATTGCCAAGTTAAAAAGTATAGAATTTTCATCAGATGAAAAAAACGAAATTATCAAAATATTCCAAGAATAGTTAAGAAATGCTTAATGTTCAGAATATCTTTAAAGATGTTAAAAATTTAACGGCTAAATTGATAGAAGTAGGATTATCAAGTCAGCAGAACTTTCCGACTTTGAATAAATTGAGTCAAAATATTTCTGAGATTAGCTATGCCAATAGTTCCGACTTATCCATTGCCCTAAAAAATGTTGCCTATCAAGATATTTATGATGAGCTTAATCGCAGTAAGAATTATAATATTAAAATGATTGATGGAGCCTTGATTCAATTACTTTATCGCTTCCAAGGATCGCAGTTATTATCCCATAGACTAGCGTTCTTCTCATCCCCTTATTTAGAATCTTTTCAAAATGAGCCAGAACTATATGAAGAAGACGAGATATTTGCCGATATTATCGCCAAAAATATTGTAGCTGTACCGATTAGATTTGATTACGATCCTGATAATTTTCAAGAGATTCATCACCCCAGATGTCATCTCACCCTAGGACAATTCAAAAACTGCCGAATTCCAGTGTCCTCCCCTTTAACACCCAGTGTATTTATTGCTTTTATCCTTCGTAACTTTTACAATACAGCCTATCATCTATATTCCGAGCAGATCAATTTTAACGATCAGCGATTTCCAGAAACCATAACCGAACCGGAAAAAAATATACTACATTTTGCTATTAAATCTCCCTCTCTATAGGGTTGGCTGAATAATGGGAAAACCCTTTTAAAATAAGGCTTTTGACCTGTTAAAATCCGATGTTAGTGCAAGAAAATAGGATTGGGACATTCAAAAACCTTGCATTATCCTTCTTGTAGTACACAAGCTTGTACAAAAACAAGGGCAACAAAGCCTGAAACGACCGGCTACTGACTCCTGACTCCTAACCCCACCAATACACTTTTTCAGCAAACCCTAATTAATTTTTGAGAGTGCAAAAATGAGAAAAATAGACATAAAATTGCATAAAATCCCTAAATAGAGCATTTAATTGATTAATACTCATTCTTAATTCTCCTGACTCCTGACTACTGGCTCGGAGACTCCTCACCTAACGGAAGATTTTTGATTTTTGCAAGAGGTCTGTTTTACCTCAATATTATATCATCTATAGCGTTTCCTGTTCGCACGAGGTACATTATTAATGTTGAAAAGCTTAATCAGCAAAGGTTTGACTGTGCCACACAGGTGTGAGAACCGCTATAGAATGAAATAGCGCCGGGTGTTATAGCGGTGTGCAGTCGTATGAAGTACAGTGTCACGAGCTATAAACCATGCTAGGCAAGGCTTGGTCTGTATCTCACTCAAGCGCTTACCGCTATAGGAGGAATTGGCCCTATTTCCTAACACCCTAACAACTTAGATAATTAACCCCTTTGTCGAGTATTAATCACCTCACCGGCTGCATTAACTAACTCTAGCTGTAGCGGCATTTGTCCCATAGCGTGAGTGGAACAACTTAAACAGGGATCATAGCAACGAATACCCGCTTCCACCCGGTTTAACATCGCTTCGGGAATTTCGCCACCATGGATATAATGTTGGGCGATTTGTTTCACCGTTTGATTCATGGCCAAATTATTATTACCCGTGGCAATAATTAAATTCACCGTTTCAATCAAACCATTTTCATCCACTTTATAATCATGGAATAAAGTACCCCGGGGCGCTTCACTAACTCCCACCCCTTGCAGATTATTAATTCCTGCTTCGGCCCGGCAGCGTTGAGAAACTATATCGGGATCGTCGATTAAACGTTCGATACGCTCTAAACAAGCCAAAATCTCTACTAAACGAGCATAATGATAGTAAAAAGAAGAGGTTGCTACACCACCGACCCGATGGCGATATTCGCGTAACTCAATATCCGCTCCCTCCGTGCCAAAATGGGAACAAACATTTAACCGTGCCAACGGACCAACCCGATAGATACCGTTGGGATAACCGAGAGGTTTATAGTAGGGAAACTTCAAATAAGACCATTTTTCCACTGATTCGCCGATATAATCGCGATAATTGTCTTCGCTCAGGTTATCGGCCACGATATTGCCTTGACTATCGGTAAAACGAATATGACCGCCGTAGTGTTCCCACTCGTCCCGTTTACCGACCAATCCCATAAACAGAGAAGGGAAATTACCAAAAGCGGCGATTTCTGTGGTTAAATTGTCTAGAAGTCCTTTAAACAGGTTTAAAGCCGTGTAAAGAGTCGCTTTAGACTCCGGCAGTCGTTCTTTAATCCATTGTCGCCCTTCTTCGCTTAAGGGAGAACGCACACCCCCCGGGACAGACCAAGCGGGGTGAATTTTTTTCGCCCCCAAAAGTTCGATAACTTTCTGTCCAAATTGACGTAAACGGATGCCTGCTCGCGCTAGGTCGGGATCGGCCGCAATTAAACCGAAAACATTCCGTTTAGCGGGGTCACTTTCCCAACCAAGCAGAAAATCGGGACTGCTAAGATGAAAAAAGCTTAAAGCATGGGATTGGGTTAATTGTCCCAAATTCATCAAGCGCCGCAGTTTTTCCCCCGCAGGGGGGATTTGCACCGCTAGAATTTTATCGCCGGTTTTGGCGGCACAAAGTAGGTGACTAACGGGACAAATGCCGCAAATTCGGGCAGTAATTCCCGCCATCTCCCACATCGGCCGTCCCTCGCAGAATTTCTCAAAACCGCGATACTCGACCACATGAAAACGCACGTCATCCACTTCCCCCCCATCGTCAAGGAAAATCGAGATCTTGGCATGGCCTTCGATCCGGGTGACGGGATCGATAACGACGGTTTTAGTCATAGTAAGTCCTCATTGTTCAGGAGTTCCACAGAACGGTATTGTGGAGAGTGCGATCGAGCTTGGTTTCAACGATAATTTATCCCGATCTCCGCTCTGCTGTCTCTATGATAGTTATTACCCCCCTAGCAATCCTAATTTTTATAACAATTTTTCCCGATTCTCAATCGCGGCTAATTTGGCATTTTGTAGCAAATACTACAGAAAGTAGTTCGGAAATCCGCAATGATTACATCTCACTTTGCTGGTGTTGATCGGTCATTATATATATAGAAGTCGGTTCTCGGCTGTCAGTTTTCAGCTTGGTTCTGCTTTGCTCTCAAAGCTGAGGGCGAAAGGGTCGAAAGTCGGCCAGATTGTTTACAGCTAATCGGGAAAATCACCTTTTTGTCTTGTAATCTTACCTAACAGTATCAGCGGCACTGCCGAGGATTCGGGAAAAAGCGACCCAAAAACAAGCGATTGTAGTTGATAGTTCTAGGCTGTAATACTTTTGTTCTAAATGTTGAGAAAAAAGGATAAACCTAACATCATACCAAAGAATGAATTAACTTTGAACCTTTAGGGGATTGCCCGCGTCTAAAAGCGCAGGATACAATCAAAGAAATTCCGATCAAACTCATACCGACTTCAGATAAGCCAGACTCACCCGCGAGTCGGAATAGTAACAGACTTTTTCTGTGTCAAGGAGTCACCACCAAACCAATGCCCACCGCAAAAACCAACCAAACTCAATCACAGCCCACCCTCAATGCCGATATGGTGCGTACCTATCTGCACGAAATTGGGCGAGTTCCTCTCCTAACTCACGAACAAGAAATTATTTACGGCAAACAAGTCCAACGGATGATGAGCCTGTTAGAAGCGAAAGAAGCACTATCGAAGCAATTAGGACGGGAACCAGATCGCTTGGAGTGGGCGGATTCGGTGAATTTAAGCGAAAATGAACTGGATCGCGCCTTGAAAACCGGCGATCGAGCTAAACGGAAAATGATTGAAGCTAACCTCCGCTTGGTAGTTGCGATCGCCAAAAAATATCAAAAGCGGAACATGGAATTCCTAGATCTAATTCAAGAGGGTAGTCTGGGATTAGAAAGAGGTGTAGAGAAATTTGATCCCACCAAAGGTTATAAATTTTCTACCTATGCCTACTGGTGGATTCGACAAGCGATTACCCGCGCGATCGCTCAACAGGCCCGCACCATTCGTTTACCCATCCATATCACCGAAAAACTGAATAAAATCAAAAGAACCCAGCGCGAACTCGCCCAAAAACTGGGGAGAAGTGCCACTCCTGCCGAGATTGCCCTGGAATTAGAGCTAGAACCCGCTCAAATCCGCGAATATCTCAGTATGGCCCGTCAACCCATCTCCCTTGATGTGCGGGTCGGCGATAACCAAGATACGGAATTGTCGGAATTATTAGAAGATAGCGGAGTTTCTCCCGATACCTTCATCACCCAAGAGTTATTACGGCAAGACTTAGCCAATCTCCTGGCCGAATTAACTCCCCAACAACGGGAAGTGATTACTCTCCGTTTCGGTTTAACCGATGGCAAAGAGTTATCCCTAGCCAAAATCGGCCAGAGAATGAATATCAGCCGGGAACGAGTGCGACAATTAGAACACCAGGCCCTGGCCCATTTACGCCGTCGCCGGGCCAACGTCAAGGAATATATTGTCGCTAGTTAGTAAGATTAGCAAATAACCAAGAAGGAGAGTTCAAGCTCTCTTTTTTTTGGGTTTAATTAATATAGAATCCCGATTAGTTTTCACCTGTGGCAGTTCCGTCATGACTAGATCAACAGAAACAGCGACCCCAACACTATACGAAGAAGATTTTTATCTCTGGCTAAAAACTACGGCAGAACAATTAAAAAAAGGCCAGTTTGCCGAGGTGGATTTAGACAATTTAATTGAGGAGATTGAATCGATGGGGAGAAGTGAAAGACACGCGCTCAAAAGTCTTTTAACTCGTCTCCTAGAACATTTACTCAAATTAACTTACTGGCAATCGGAAAGAGACCGGAATGGCAATCATTGGAATGGAGAAATCAATAATTTTCGGGCAGAAATTCAAGATTTACTGGAGGATAGCCCTAGTTTAAAGCCCTATCTTCGGGAGATTTTTGAGCCATCCTACCATACAGCTTTAGAGGCCGTCCGGAAAAAAATGGGTTTATCCCCCGGCGGTTTACCTAGTCAGATAATTTTTAATCTCGAACAGGTTTTAGATAATCAATGGCTGCCAATCGATTGGGAATAAACTATTGACTATCTAAATTACTCCTTGATCGCTAAACAGTCATCAGTGAACTGAAAACTCAAATCTGAAAACTCAAATCTGATCACTGATCACTGATCTGGTTTTACTCAAGCAACTTCTTCAGCAGGGCATCCACTTCCTCCAGGCCGGATTGATTATTTTTCAGCACATAAACCGCTCGCGCTTGCTTAAAAGCTTCCTCCGCTTCTCTTTTTCGTCCCCGGCCCGCGTAGGCCCGACCGAGATTAAGATAGACATCGGCGTTATTGGGGGCAATTTCGGCCAAATCTTGATAGGCGATAATTGCTGCAAGATAATCTTTTCTGGCCAGATGGATGCGACCGATTCCCGCTTGTGCTTCCAAAGATTGGGGTTGCAGGAAAACAGCCCGACGATAAAAGGGGAGAGCCTCGTCAAAACGCTCTTGTTTTTCGAGTAAAATCCCTATTTTTAGCTGAATTAAAAAATTTCCTGCACTTTGTCGCTCTATTTCCTTTAAAATTTGGGTTCCGCCATTTAAATCGCCCTGTTTAAGCAAAAGGCTGGCCAGTTGCAATCTTAATTCACTATTGTTAGGGAATCTTTGCAGGGATTTTTGGAGAAAATCGAGGGCTTCGCTGCTTTTATTCTGTTCGATCAAGGCTTTACCCATGATTTCGTGGGCTTGCTGATTATTGGGGTCGAGAGCTAAAACCCATTGGTAAACTTCGCCCGCTTTAGCATAGTTTTTTTGCCGTAATAATACCACCCCTAAACCGAGGTAGTGTTGGACGTTTTTCGGTTCTATTTGGATAGCGTAATAGTAAGCGGTGGCGGCATTGTCATAATCGCCGATATTAGCCAAACTATAACCGAGGGCATGGAAAAAGTCGGGATTACTCGGATCGAGACTTAAAGCTTTTTGGTATGCTTGGGCGGCGGCGTTATAATCCCCTTGCAGCGTTTGTAAAAAGCCAATCCCAGAGAAAATTTTGGCATTATTGCCATCAAGGGCGGCAGCCTGCTCGTAAACGGCTATAGCTTCCCCATAATTGCCATTTTTGACCAATTGCCGCGCTTGACGCAGTAGTTCGTTAACCTGTGAATTCTTGCTCACGATTGACCCCGCCGGATTATCAGCGATCGCAATTGAGGCAGAGAAACAGCCCCCCGCGAGAAGACCGACGAGCAAGATTAAACGGGTAAATTGTTTCATCGCTTTACCTTTGTTAACGATTCTTAATTAAAGTTTATTGTAAATGCTATTGACAAAAATCAACTATTCTGCATCACCCTTGGACGAGATTATTGCGGGCCTCTTGGGCGACTTGGGCGCTTTTGTCGCCGGTTAACTGGGTCAAAACAGCGATCGCATCTTCCCCCCCTAAGCGGCCTAAAGCTTGAGCGAGACGATAGCGCAGTTGCCAGTCATCATCACTAGCCAAGGGAACGAGTAAAGAGACGGCGCGAGGGTCGCCTAGTTCCCCAAAAGCGCTAACGGCGGCCGTTTTTACCAATTCATTATCGGAGTTAAGGGCGATTTCGAGCAGTTCAAAGCCCCGGGGTTCCCCCAATTCGCCCAAAGCTGCCACAATGCTAAATTGAATTAACCAGTCACAGGATTGTTGATAGACGGCCACCAGATCATCGTAGGCTGCCGTTAATTTTAACCCCCCGATCGCATCGGCCGCGGCCGCTTTCACGTCTGCTTCGGGATCATGCAACAAGCGATCGCGTAGAATAGTTAAGGCCAGATCGAGATTCTGACGACCGAGGATATCTAGCTGACTTACCGCCGAATAACGCACCCTAGCGTTACTATCCTTAATTAAAGGCTGTAACATCTCGAAGGCGATTTCTGGGGCTAAATAACGCAGTTGATTAACTCCCGATAAGCGATCGCCATAATCATCGGAATCGAGCAGCCGTTGCACGGATTCAGGGGAATAATTCATAATTTGATGACACCCTTAACAATTGGACTGGTATTAATTGTCCCATGAATAGTTATCGACTCCTGACTATTTTGATCATGTTTAGTTCCCCGGTTTTTTGGGGCTGTAGTCCTCCCTCTCCCCTTAAAAAAGAGCCTACGGCTAAGATAATCATTTCTCCTTCTCTCAGTCCGATTATTCCCCCATCAGACATTAAGGCTGCTAATCGTTATCGTCAATTGGGATTACAGTATCGTCAACAGGGAGATTTTATCAAAAGTATTGAGGCTTTAAAAAAATCGGTACAGTTAAACCCCAATCATCTAGACGGGAGAGTAATTTTAGGCTGGACACAACACCTAGCTAAACAACCTTTAGCGGCACAAACAACCCTCGAAGAAACGATTAAAATTGCTCCCGATCATGTGGCTGCTTATAATGCTTTGGGTATTGTTTATCTTGTCGGTGGTCATCTTGAAAAAGCTGTAGTCACTCACACTAAAGCCGCTAATTTAAAACCCGATAATGAAATCGCCTACTATAATTTATCCCTCGCCTATCATCGCTTAAAAGATTTTAATTCAGCTATTACTAACGCTGAAAAAGCAGTTAAATTAGAGCCAAATAATCCCCATCCTCTTGTGGCTTTGGCAATGATTTATTTAGACCAAGGTGATAGTAAAAAAGCGCGGGATACCTATAGAAAAGCTAGGGATTTAGACGGTCGTTATCGCCAAAAATGGTTTCTGGCACATCTGAAGGAAGCTGGTTTTAGTCAGGAGCAAATTCAATTAGTCGAAAAGTTACTATCCTAGATTGAAAATTATTATTTCCCCTTAGGATGCCTGTCGATGTCCCAGTTTTAGGAAAATAGTTTCTAAATCTTCGCGGCAAGTATAAAACTCGCTTAAGGTCAGGCCGGAAACGACTAAAGATTTCAACAATTCGGCACTATCTTCTAGGGTTCCCGTAAATCTAACCCGGAGAGTATTAGTATTAATAATTCTTTGCCAACTTTCCACAAAAACACATTGTTTAAGAGCGGTTTCTAAGGCTTCTAAATTGCCTAGAGTCGTGATCTGCAAGTATTGACCAGCTAGACGTTGATTTAATTCCTCTAAAGAGGTACTTTCCACTAGATAACCTAATTCCATGATGCCCACAGAACTACAAAGTTCCGCTAAATCACTAAGGACATGGGAGGAAATTAAAATAGTCATACCTGCCGATTGTAAGACTTTAATAATCTCACGAAATTGTAGGCGAGCGATCGGGTCTAATCCAGAAACTGGTTCATCGAGAAGTAAAATTAAAGGTTCATGGATAATCGTTCGGGCTAAACTTAAACGTTGTTTCATTCCCCGGGACAAAGTAGCGATCAAATTATGGCTTTTATTGGTTAATTGTACCAGTTCTAGAACTTCATAAATGCGGCGATGACGTTGGGAGCGCGGGATATGATAAAGACGGGCAAAATAATCCAGATAATTCCAGACATTTAGGTCATCGTAGAGGGGAAAATTATCGGGTAGATAACCTAAATTTCTTTTGAGACGGGGATTACTCTCATCTCTTAAAAGACGTTCTCCGTGCAGATATATTTCTCCGGTTGTCGGTTCTTCCGCTGCCGCTAACATCCTAATTAAAGTGGTTTTTCCCGCTCCATTTGGACCGATTAACCCGTAAACTTCCCCCGCTTCAATCTGTAAATCCACTTGATTAACAGCCCCATGGCGGTCAAATTGTTTGGTTAAACCAACGGTAGCAATGGCTAATTCTGGTGGGTTCATAAAGTTTTTTAGTTAGGTTCTCACGGTGACTCGCTAATCACGAATACAGGGTTTATCTCCCATGACTTCCAGATTAAAGGTAATACGCGTCAGGGTTTTCATGGTTGTTGTTAAATTGTTTGAGCCTTAATATTGGTTCTTCTGGTTTTCCTCTGTTACTTTTTGTTATCAATTAAAGCAAGCAAACAGATTAAATTGTCTCATCAATTTTTTGATAATTGACCACTGTTACATTTTGTAAATTGAGGAGTTGATCAAAATTTATCCAGATAACCCACCTCCTATTCTGTATTAATATTATAACATCCTCACACAGAACCTAGAAGAGCCGCCTCATCTTCTGAGCATTCCTAATTGATCGATCGGTAAATACCTTGTATAAGAAGAGTCCAGGCGAAAAAAAGCCAAAAAGTAGCGGAATGTATAGCGCGCCACTACATCTCAGAAAAAACCTCTTACAATAGAGACAAAAGTGATCGGAGATCAATGGGGGTGAACGTCATGTTAGTGATTTTAACCGACGAACACATTCTCGATACGGGTTCTGTGTGTCAGGGCTGTCTTTTAGCCAACCAGCAGGGGCAACCCCGGTGGCGAGAGGGTAAACTAGGCTGTGGTCACTCCTTGGGCAAAGGAGGAAGCCAACAGCCCAATCTCTACGAGTGTCAGATGGGCTTTACAATTGCTAATATTGAAGGCTAATCGGACCTTTTAAATGCTCAACTTAGAGTTGAGTTAGGGGGATTTTCTTGGGACTCGGAGGAGAGAATCAAGGCTATTGCTAATCCCCAATTCAGCTTAGATACAATGACAATAATGGCTGAGGGTTTCGTAGGATCGCTCGTAGGCTTTTTGGGCTTCGGTTAAAACATCGTCGGAAATTTTTATATCTAATTTTCTGGCTTGTTTAATAATTTTGCCCGCTTTGATATTCTCGGAAGAATCTCCTATACCACGGCTGCCAGTGGTTTTTAAAACTCGATATTCTTCAGAAAATCCCGTTTTAGTATCGAGATGACTCTGTAAACTATTAAAAACCAATTGACTTTGGTTTAATACCTGATCATGGGTGATAAATAAACTCTTTTCTTTGCTGTTAATTAATCGAGCATAACTTTCTAAGGTGGCTAAACGACCAGTATAATAACCCAGGGCGTGCTGCTCATTTTGATGGGGTTTAATATCTAGAATACTAGCTAAAGTGCGCTGCGGTTCTCGTAGTAAAAATATGGTCTTAACTGGATCAGATTGCAAAAAACTATGATCTAAAAACTTCTGATCGTGAAGAACTTTATCTAAAATATATTTATGATTCATGTTTAAATCTTTCAAACGCCAGTAGAGTTTAAACATTAAAGTTTTAAAATCCTGTTCACTCTCATAAACCAGATGAGTTTCGCCAAAACCGATAATTTCGGGATTAGAATTGAGGATATGGGTCAATAAAGACGAACCCGATCGCATATGGCTAAGAATAAATAAAACCTGATAGGGTTGGGGACGAAAGAGGATTTTATAGGGGTCTTTAGGTGTATCAATGCGGACCTGAAAATACTTATAAGTTAAACGATGGGTTAAATCCTGCCAAGATTGGGGTAGGCGATCGATGGCTATAGTCATAGATTAATAAGGAATTGTGTCAACTTGTCGCTAAGATTCCCCTATAATGTATCCCATTTAAGACCCAAACAAAAGTGAGGTTTATACAAAATGGGATTGCCAAGTTGTTCGCTCTGGTTTTTTACGGCGCGAACCGATGTCTGGTTTATGATGAATACTATTCCTCATCTAGTCAAAATGAGTCAGTTTCCCTTCCAGGAAAAGGTACTCGCTATTGATACGGCCCCTTTAAGCGGGGAAAAGGTTAATCGCCCCGGACTGGGTACAATGGAGGAATTAAGAGCCTGTGGCGAAAAATTAGTTAAAGATGGCATAATCGATCGCCTAGTGGATTTTAACTACGATCCCAGCTATCGTCAGCGTATCTATCAAAAGCATTTCGGCAGTCCCCTCCGTTCCACCCATAACTACAAAGGTTATCCGATTTTCGGCTCGCTCTTCAAAATCGAGGAATGTCGCAGTGATTATATGGTCCATTATGACAGTGACATGATGCTCTACCAAGAACAGGATTACAGTTGGATCCGGGAAGGGATCGAGTTAATGGAAACCCATCCAGAAATGATGTTTGTGCGTCCTTTGTCCGGTCCGCCCCGGCCCGATGGTACGATTTATTCTCCCCATCCTTGCACGAAAAATCCCGATGGATTCTATCAATTTAAATTTTTCGGCAGCCGCACCTATTTACTTAATTGTCGTCGCTATGATCGCCTTTTACCGATGACCCCCCTCTGGCGCTCTTATAAAAATACCTTTCTCGATCATTTACCCGATGGTTTAAAAGCTTGGGGCAATATTTTTACTGGCAAAGGAAAACTCGACTCTTGGGAAATTATGGTTTCTCGCTCCCTAGAACAAAGCAACTATTATCGCGCCACTCTCACCAATGCCAAGGGTTGGACTCTGCACCCCAACGAGCGCTCTGCCGCTTTTAGGCAAGCTTGGCCGACTATTCTCGAAAAAATCGAAGCGGGTATTTACCCACCGACCCAAGCTGGTTACTATGACCTGATCCCCGAATTATGGTACTAAGAGAGCCTTAGTTCTCTAGATTTGAGGTGAGCGCTCTTTCAGGACTCTGGGAAAAGTCTTCAAGTCTCTAAACTCTAGCTCTCTTATGGGGTAAGCCTTCAAGCTATCGCTAACTAACAGAAACCAGAAATTTGAGTTTTTATTAGAAAAAAAGTTAGCGATCACTTGTCAAGCAAGGGTTTCAGAATCTGGATTCGGTCAGGGATTTCCGAAAGTTCCCGAAGAGCGATAATGACTCTACTAGCCTAAAGATAGCAAAAAACCCGGCGGGAAAATCTCCCCACCAGGTCAAAAAGGCAAAAGTAAAGAATTATTTCTGATCGGCCTTTTTGCTTGACTTATCACCCATTTTGTACTTACGCAAGAAGCGATCGACCCGACCCTCGGTATCAATCATCTTCTGGGTTCCCGTATAAAAAGGATGATTACCCGACCAAACCTCCACATGAATTTCTGGTTTTGTCGAACCCACCGTCATCACCACTTCACCATTACAGATCACCTTGGCTTCCGGATACCAAGTAGGATGAATTTTTTTCGGCATAATAAACCTCTCTATTAACCTAACGTTTCGAGTATTGAGGCGCTTTGCGCGCTTTGTGAAGACCGTATTTTTTCCGTTCCTTCGCCCGGGGATCCCGAGTCAGATAACCTTCACTCTTAAGGGGAGGACGATTTTCCGGCGCTAATTGACATAAAGCTCTAGCGACCCCCAATTTCACCGCGTCCGCTTGGCCGGTCAAACCACCGCCCTCGGCCTTAACGATGATATCATACTCGTTTTCCAGTCCCAAAGTCTCCAGAGGAGCCTTGATCGTCTGGATATAGGTGGGAATGCGGTTAAAATGGGTTTCTCCATCGCGACCGTTAACGGTAATTGCCCCCGTCCCCGGCACCAGACGCACGGAAGCGACCGCCGATTTGCGTCGTCCCGTTCCCCAATAAACTACCTTATTTTTACTGTCCGTGGCTTGCATTGACTTAATTTCCTCCTGCGGGAATCGTATTAATCGCTAAAACTTCCGGTTGTTGTGCCTGATGGGGATGTTCCGCACCGGCATAAACTTTCAGTTTCGTGAACAATTTCCGACCTAAGCTATTTTTCGGGAGCATTCCCTTAACAGCGTGTTCGATAATCCGTTCGGGAATGCGTTTTTGCAGTTTCTCGAAGCTTTCTACCTTCATACCACCCGGTCTGCCGGAGTCGCGGCGATAAACTTTCTGTTGGCGTTTTTTGCCCGTTACCGTCACTTTTTCGGCGTTAATAACAATGACAAAATCCCCCGTATCCAGATGGGGGGTGAAAGTGGCTTTATTTTTGCCCCGTAGAATCATAGCGATCTCGGTGGCCAGACGACCTAGACGCTGATCGGCCGCATCAATGACGTACCATTTCTGCTCTAGAGTCTCTAAATTTGGTAGAGGTGTTTTGTTCATGGTGAGTTTGCCTTGGTTTACAAAAATAAACTTTGAATCTCTATGCTCGGAAATAATAAAGAGGCTGAGTCTCGAACCAGACGCTATCGGCAAAGGGAAAATCGGCGTAACCCACCCGCAGTAAACATAGTCCTTTAGCTGGTGCGGCGTATTTGACCAATTCTCGGCGCTGATTAACCCAGATGTCGGTAAAGTTTTCTAGCGATCGCTCACCAGTTCCCACCTCCACCAACATTCCCACCAATAGGCGCACCATCCCGTACAAAAAGCCATTGGCTTGGATTTCCATCTGTACAAATGGCCCTTGACGGTAGCATTCCACCCCTTGTACTTCTACCCAGGAATGGTCACGACTAGAGTTGGCACGGTGAAAGGCGGCCAGATGGTGCTTACCCAATAGGGGCTTTAAGGCCCTGGCCATCAAATCGGCATCGAGGGGACGATGGTAGTAGTGCCAACTAAAGGGGCTAACAAAGAGATTGGGGATGGGGTCGGTATAGAGGGTGTAACGATAACGTCGCCAGAGGGCCGAGAAACGGGCGTGCCAGCGATCGGGAACTTGAGCCGACGCCCGAATGACGATATCGTCATCTAGCCGAGCATTGAGAACCTTGTCCCAATGGGAAGGTGGGATCGGACTCTGCTGCTGGAAATGGGCAACTTGGGCGGCGGCGTGAACACCGCTATCGGTCCGTCCGGCCCCGTGCAGAGTGACGGCATGACCGAGAATATCGGCCAGCGCCTTCTCGATTTCTTCCTGCACGCTCCTGTGATGGGGTTGCCGTTGCCAGCCGTGGAAATTAGTTCCCACATACTGGATAACTAGGGCGATCCGCGACTGGGGGCAAGCTGTCATCGTTACATCAGTTCGATAATCGCCATGGGGGCATTATCCCCGCGACGGCGCAGGGTACGCACCACCCTGGTATAACCGCCGTTACGACTGCCATAACGGGCTTGTGCGCCTTCAAAGAGGGCGTGAACCAGTTGTTTGTCGTAGATGTAGCCCATAGCTTGGCGACGGGCGCTCAGGGAACCGTCTTTAGCTAGGGTGATAATGTGGTCTACCTCTGCTCGCACCGCTTTCGCTTTCGCTAGGGTGGTGGTGATCTGACCATGGCGAATTAGCTGGGTGGCCAAGCTGCGCAGCAGTGCCTTTCTTTGGTCAGCTGGTAGACCCAATTGAGGCACTTTACACCGATGTCTCATGGTATTTTCCTGGAATTGGGTTTACTTGCTTTTTTCTTGGGGTAGGGTGATTCCTAACCGTTTTTGTAGGGCTTCAATGACTTCTTCGGCCGATTTCTGCCCAAAGTTTTTGATTTCTAAGAGATCTTCTTGGCTGTAATCGAGGAGGTCGGCTACGGTGTTGATCTGCGCTCGCTTTAGGCAATTGTAGGCGCGCACGGATAATTGTAGTTCCTCGATCGGAATTTGGTTTTCTTGGTTGATCTCTTGGTCGTCAAAGTTACCTGAGGATTCGAGGGCGTTTAGATCCTTGAGCGGGTTAAAGAGATTAACTAGCATATCGGCCGCTTGGGAAAGGGCTTCTTTGGGGTTAATGCTCCCGTTTGTCCAAATTTCTAAGAGCAGACGATCTCTAGCTTGACCGCTTTCGGAACGGATATCTTCGACGCTGTAGTTGACTTTGGTTACGGGCATAAAGATAGAGTCGATTTGCAGAAAGTCGAGCGAAGTGGCTTCTTCTTTACTGCGATCAATTGCCCGGTAGCCTTTGCCTTTTTCCACGCGAAATTCCATCTCTAGCTTGGCCCCTTCGGCTAGGGTGGCGACGTACTGATTGCGATCAACTATCTCGATTTCTGAGGGTAAATCGAATTGTGCCGCCACTACTGTCGCCGGTCCAGTTGCCACTAAACGCCCGATCTGGGTTTGATTGGTGTAGCTTTTGAGGATGATTTCTTTCATGTTGAGCATGAGTTCCATCACGTCCTCGCGTACTCCCTGGACGGTGGCAAATTCGTGATTGACTCCCGCGATCCGCAGGGCCGTCACGGCCGCCCCTTCCAGATTGGAAATGAGAATCCGTCTCAGGGCATTACCTACGGTCGTACCCTGGCCCCTTTCTAGAGGCTCTAGTACAAACTTACTGTACTGACTCTGATTCTTGTAAGTTTTTGCTTCTACACACTCGATTTGAAATTGCGCCACCGATTGACCTCCCTTGTTCAGTTATCAGTTATCAGTTATCAGTTATCAGTTTTCTCTAGCTTTCAGCGTTTAGCGTTCGGCGTTCGGCTTTTTGAGCAGATGGTCTTTGACGACCGGATTCTGCTGCTGATGCGCTCAAAGCTAACGGCTGCTGCCCTCAAGATCCCTGTCACCTGAAAAAGCTGTTCACTGTTTACACTCTCCGGCGTTTGGGAGGACGACAACCATTGTGGGGGATGGGAGTCACGTCCCGGATCAGGGTGATTTCTAATCCTGCTCCTTGCAGGGCCCGGATTGCGGTTTCCCGTCCTGCCCCAGGGCCACTAACCATCACTTCTAGTTGACGCATTCCCTGTTCGATCGCTCGGCGGGCAGCGTTATCGGCGGCGGTTTGGGCGGCGAAGGGGGTTCCTTTTTTGGCTCCTTTAAAACCACTCGATCCCGCCGATGCCCAAGAGATCACATCGCCTTTGGTATCGGCGATCGTGACAATGGTATTGTTGAAGGTCGATTGAATGTGAGCGACTCCGGTAGGAATATTTTTCTTCTGTTTTTTCGGTCCGGTTTTTTTGGTTGGTCGCGCCATAGTTTTTCTTGATTGGGGGATATCGCAATGAATAAAAAATTATTTCTTGGAGGGGGCTTTTTTCTTCCCTGCCACTGTCACCCGACGACCGCGACGAGTCCGCGCATTGGTTCGCGTCCGTTGCCCGCGCACGGGTAATCCTAGCCGATGCCGACGACCTCGATAGGTGCCGATATCGGCGAGGCGTTTGATGTTCATCGCCTCCCAGCGTCTCAAATCCCCCTCGATTTGATAATTTGTCTCGATATAAGTCCGTAGCGCCGCCACGTCTTCATCGCTGAGATCCTTGACCCGAGTGTCAGGGTTAACACCCGTCGCAGATAAGACTTCTTGGGAACGCGATAGACCCACTCCGTAGAGGTAGGTCAGGGCGATTTCCACACGCTTATCGCGAGGTAGGTCTACACCAGCTATCCTTGCCACGCTTTTTCTTTCTCCCTATGAACGATTTTTTTTCCGAAAACGACTACAATTAACGGTAACGATTCTCTGCCCCAAGACAGTGACTTTGGTGGTTTAACCTTGTCTCTGCTTGTGTTTGGGGTTAGAACAAATTACCATGACTCGACCGCGCCGACGGATGACGCGGCACTTTTCGCACATTTTTTTGACAGACGCTCTAACTTTCATGCCTAACTATTCTGGCAACACTGCAAGCTTATTATTATATCAGATTTCTTTTACTCGTGTCACCTATTTTTTTAAAATAAATTTGGCCGCTTATTAGACTTTTTGGCTTCTCTGCCCCCATTTGTCCCTATTTTTTTTGATTTTTCAGGCGATAGGTAATTCTGCCTTTGGTTAGGTCGTAGGGGGTCAGTTCCACTTTAACTCGATCGCCGGGGAGGATTTTGATATAATTACGGCGGATTTTGCCAGATATATGGGCTAAGACGTTGAAACCGTTATCTAAATCCACCCTAAACATGGCGTTAGGCAAGGATTCGGTGACGGTTCCTTCCATTTCGATGAGATCTTGTTTAGACAAAGTTAATTCCTCAATTTCACTGGGGACAATTTAATGAGCGGCAGCAGCAACCGTGCTGTTAGCACAATTCCCCCAGTATAGCTTATCAGTTATCAGTGATCAGTAATCAGTAATCAGTAACTCAGATGTGAGTTTTCAGTCCACAGCAAAAAAGCTCCCCATCTCCCCACTCCCATCTCCGGCACTCCCCACTCCCCACCCCCATCTCCCCACTCCCAGGCAGTATTAACGAGTAATATTTAGATAATCAACAGCTTAACATTGCTGTGTTTTCACTGATTACTGATTACTGTTCACTGTTCACTGAAAAGCTAGATTACTCGACGACAATTCGCCATTCATGGAGTTCGTATTCCACACAACCATTCTCGATTAAAGGGTCCCTAACTATAATTGCTTGAGCTTCCTCAAGAGAATCGGCCTTAAATAATAACATTCCGCCGCCTCTTTCTGCCCAATAACCGGTTTTTGCTTCTCGTCCTTGGCTAATTAAATCACGCACATAGTCCTTATGAGCGCTGACATAGCGATCGAAGGTAGTTTTATCAACAATGCCTTTTTCTATCTTGACAAACCAGGGCATAAATTCTCAGGAGGCTAGGACTGATTAACAATCATATAATTATACCGATTAATCTTGGCCGTCGATGGTGCCATGTAACAGAGATATACAATTAGCTAGAGTTGTTGAAGATTGCTAGAATCGAGATAATATCTTCATTTCTCTACCTTGCTTGTCTCCATGAATCAACCCCAGGGATCTCTATTTTTTATTGCGCTTTTGCCGCCGCCAGAAGTACAGGAAATTGCCACAAAAATCAAGTTAGAGTTTGCAGAAATTTACAATAGTCGTGCCGCCCTGAAATCGCCTCCCCACGTCACTCTCCAACCCCCTTTCCGGTGGAATTTAGAACAATTACCCGATTTAGAAAGATGTTTAGAGGAATTTGCCCTCTGGCACGCTCCTATTCCCCTAATTCTCCAGAATTTTGCCGCCTTTAAACCGCGAGTCATTTATATTAATGTCCAGAAAACCCCAGAATTATTAACCCTACAAAAACGGCTTTTACAGCAGCTAGAATCTTCCTTGAATATCATTGATAATGCCTCAAAAAGCCGAGCTTTTGCGCCCCATTTAACCGTTGGCTTCCGAGATTTAACTAAAGATAATTTCTGGAAAGCTTGGTCAAAATATGCTAATCAAGAGCTATTTTTTGAGGTGATGATCGATCAAATTACCCTCCTAATTCATAACGGTAAGCACTGGCAAATTTATCGGGAATTTTCTCTATAATCTGGACCCTTGCAGGTTTCTATCTACAGAGGAAGGGGTTCTAGTGCTAAAATAGGAGAGAGCAGCTTTTAAAGCTTCATTTCTGGCTTTTTTCCGATATTTTAACCCAGAGAGCCATTTTACTGCGACTCCGCCGCCCTGAAACCTATGTTACTCAAAAATCCCCCGAAAATCTCCCCCAATCTGATTAAACAGCTAGAAACGATCCTTGGTAAAGATGGAGTCATCCGTCGCAAAGATGAATTATTAACCTACGAGTGCGATGGTATCACAGGATACAGACAAAGACCCGCTCTTGTGGTACTGCCTCGCAGCACCGCAGAAATTGCGGCGGTGGTGAAACTCTGTCACGATAACGAGATTGCCTGGGTAGCGAGGGGGGCAGGAACGGGCTTATCGGGAGGGGCGTTACCCTTAGAAGAGGGGATTCTCATCGTCACGGCGCGGATGAATCAGATTCTCAGGGTTGATTTAGATAATCAAAGGGTGGTGGTACAGCCCGGGGTGATTAACAATTGGGTGACGCAAGCAGTAAGCGGGGCGGGATTTTATTATGCACCGGATCCCTCTAGTCAAATTATCTGCTCGATCGGTGGTAATGTGGCGGAAAATTCCGGCGGGGTTCACTGTTTAAAATACGGTGTCACTACCAATCACGTTATGGGCTTAAAAATCGTCCTTCCCGATGGTTCAATTATCGATGTGGGGGGGGCAGTACCAGAACAACCGGGCTACGATTTAACTGGTTTATTTGTGGGTTCCGAGGGAACTTTAGGCATCGCCACGGAAATCACCCTAAGAATCCTGAAAACTCCGGAATCTATCTGTGTTTTACTGGCCGATTTTACCAGTATCGAGGCGGCGGGCCAAGCGGTGGCGGATATTATTAAATCGGGAATGATTCCGGCGGGGATGGAGATTATGGATAATCTCAGTATCAACGCCGTGGAAGACGTGGTGGCTACCGGCTGTTATCCCCGGGATGCCGAGTCAGTTTTATTAGTGGAATTGGATGGTTTAGGGGTAGAAGTAGCCAGTAATAAACATCGGGTTGCCGAGATTTGCCGTCAAAATGGGGCGAGAAATATCACCACGGCTAATGATGCCGAAACCCGCTTGAAACTCTGGAAGGGCAGAAAAGCGGCTTTTGCGGCGGCGGGGAAAATTAGCCCTAATTATTTTGTCCAAGATGGGGTGATTCCCCGCACTCAATTGGTGTATGTTCTTCAGGAAATTAAGGCTTTAAGTGAAAAATACGGTTATAAAATCGCCAATGTTTTCCACGCCGGAGATGGCAATTTACACCCGTTGATTCTCTACGATAACAGGGTAGAGGGGGCCTGGGCAGAAGTGGAGGAATTAGGCGGTGAAATTCTCAAACTTTGTGTGCGGGTTGGGGGCAGTTTATCGGGCGAACATGGTATCGGCATCGATAAAAATTGTTATATGCCCGCCATGTTCAACGAGATTGACTTAGAAACTATGGGCTATGTGCGGGACTGCTTTAATCCCAAAGGTTTAGCTAACCCGGGGAAATTATTCCCCACCCCGCGCAGCTGTGGGGAAGCCGCTAATGCCAAAATGCAAGGGTTTGCGGGGGTGGATGTGTTTTAGGTTATCTGAGTTCTTAGATATTTTGACCTGATAGCGGTTCGAGAACTTACTTTTGCAGGAAGTCTAAAGATTTTTCTGACTGATTACTGATTACTGATTACTGACTACTGATTACAGTCCAGCTTGGGGTCCTTGGGGCAGATTGATATTAGAGGGGAAAACCTGGACTTGTCTTTCTAGAAAGCGTTGAGTGACTAATTCTCGGAAAATCTCTAGATCTTTTTGCCATTGTCCCAGAGATTGTTTGAGCAGATTTAATCGATCGCTACCCTCGGCCAGATTATAGTTAAAGTTACCGGCAAATAATAGCGCCGCTAAGGTTTGGCCATCGGGTAATTGCAATTTTGCCTCGTTAATCGCCAGGGATAGCTGAGAGGTTTCTAACTGATAAAGTAGATTGATGCTGGCTTGTAGGGGGGCTGTACCGAAATTGTGCCAGGGACCGGGGGCGAGAAGAGTTTCGGTGATGTATTTTTTAGCGGCATCGGGGCTACTAGGGAGAGGAACAATGCTTTTCGGGGCGATACTCAGGGCTTGATATTCGGCTAAAGGGAGTTTATCTAGATATAAACCAACAATTTCTGGCAGTTTCAGGTTCAGGCTATCGGGAGAGTTAATTATCTCCACAAAGGTAATTTTCCGGGGTTGAGCGACGATGCTGATGCCATTTTGAAAATTAACTTGAGCGTAATTAGGATTGAGTACCGGCTGGCCATTTAATTCCCAGTCGGGGGGAACTATTCCCGAATATTTGAGGAAATCAACCGTTAGCATGGCGGGATTAAGGCTTTTGGCTGTAATTGCGATGGCAAGTTCTTGTATTTCCCGCAAACTAACCAGAGGTTGATTGGAGTTATTGTCAGTGGTGGTAATCATCAATTTTGTCCTTGGATATTTATGTTTTGTCTCTAGGGTTACAGCCAAATTATTCCGGGTCTCGGTGGCTTAGTCACTATCACTCAGACACAGGACAAGAGAGCCATTCCAGATAAGTATTACTCAATTCTTTCACGGCTAATTCATAGAATCTCTGACCGTGTTCGGGAGTGGCTAAAGCAGGATTGGAACCCATACGACCATCGGGGTAGTTTTGGCGAAAATTAGCCGCACCGTAAATACCATGACCAGAAGCCACTTTTTCCGATAAAAAGGCGTTTTTAAGGCTCTCAGGGTAAAGATACTGAGTTAACGCCACTTCGCTCGGTGTAGCGTGGGAACCCTCCTGATATCCATACAATTCTTTGGCTAAAAGATAAACTTCTCGCACCATAAACCAATTGGCCACTTGACATTTAACCTCGTTTGTGTTAGGCAAATTGAGGGAATCCAAATGATAATAGGTTTCCGCAAAAGCGGCTTTTAGGGTGGCAATATTGCCCCCGTGACCATTAATAAAGAAAAATTGACGAAAACCCGCTCTAGCTAAACAAGTCACATAGTCGAGGATTACTTGAATCAAAGTGCTAGGACGAAGGCTAATTGTACCGGGGAAAGCCGTATGATGTAGGGCCATACCCACATTTAAGGTAGGTGCTACCATTGCTTGTACCTGTGTCCCTACTCCTTTAGCGATCGCCTCTGCACATAGAGCATCTGTACCAATCAGTCCCGTCGGCCCGTGTTGTTCCGTGGAACCAATGGGAATAATAATTCCCTGAGATTGTTCTAGATAGGATTCCACCTCTAACCAGGTAGATAACTGTAATAACATTCGGCTCTACCCCCCCGAGTGCAGGTTGACCAATTGAGATAAAATTAGGACGAATAATCAATTATTTTTATGTTAACCCTTGACACCCCCCCCTTGTCGGTGAGTACGGATTTCGTTCCCAATCATCGGATTTTAATCGTTGAAGATGAAGAAGTGATTCGGGATATGATTATTTTGGCTTTGGAAGAAGAAGGTTACGAGGCTCTCGGTGTTAGTGATGGTCGCGTTGCCCTAGAATTACTGCAAAGTCAAGAATCTCATCACGGTGAGTCTCGTTTTGATTTGGTCGTTTTGGATTTAATGTTACCCCAAATCAACGGTCTTGATATCTGCCGTCTGTTGCGCTATCACGGCAATATTATCCCGATTTTAATCTTAAGTGCTAAGGCCAGCGAAACCGATCGAGTTTTGGGTTTAGAAGTGGGTGCCGATGATTATCTGACTAAACCCTTTAGTATGCGCGAATTAGTCGCTCGTTGTCGCGCTCTCATTCGTCGTCAAGGATTTACTTCCCTAGCTGCCGCTACCGTGCGAAAATTCCGCGATGTTCTTCTCTATACCCAAGAATGTCGGGTGACAGTGCGAGATGAAGAAATTAACCTTTCTCCTAAAGAATTCCGTCTCCTCGACCTATTTATGAGTTATCCGCGCCGAGTTTGGTCAAGAGAGCAGTTAATTGAACAAATTTGGGGACCAGATTTTTTAGGAGACACCAAAACCGTCGATGTTCACATTCGCTGGTTACGCGAAAAACTAGAAATCGATCCCAGTCAACCGGAATACCTGATTACTGTACGCGGTTTCGGTTATCGTTTTGGCTAGGTGAGCGATTATATTTTCCCGATTAGCGATCGCCGTTCCCGCAGATAATGACTATTTTCGCTTTTATTTTGGGAGTAGTTTTAGGTTTGAGTATTTGTTACTGGCAAGTCTCACGCTTAAATAGAGAGTTAAAGCGAACCCTAAGCGCTCTCTCGGATTCGGCGGATTTGTCGGCTTCTTTTCCCGTTACCTCCCTAGTGCGTCGAGAATTACAGTTTCTCTCCCAAAGTCTGCAAGAGCGAGAAAAGAGCTTAGAAATTCAGAAATCCTTGCTAGAAATAGCGCCGATCGCCTATCTTCATATAGATGCCGATAATCAACTGCTCTGGTGCAATCAACAGGCAATAACCCTTTTAAAACTCGATCGCTGGCAGCCAGATCAGGTACGTCTGCTGCTAGAATTGGTGCGCTCCTACGAATTAGATCAATTAATTCAAGAAACTCGCCAAAAACAGAGTCCACAGGTGCAAACTTGGACTTTTTACCCGACTAATTATCCTGTCAACCCCATTAGCGATCGCCAAGTGATTGCTCCTAAATCGATTGCCTTGAAGGGTTACGGTTATCCCTTGCCAGAAGGTGAAATCGCTGTATTTATCGAAAATAGACAGCCTTTAGTGGAATTATCGCAAAATCGCGAGCGAGCTTTCTCTGACTTAACTCACGAGTTACGCACTCCCTTAACCTCCATTTCTCTCCTTACCGAAGCTTTACAAAAACGCCTCCAAGCTCCCGAAAGACGCTGGTTAGAACAAATGGGGAAAGAAGTGGAGCGTTTGAGTCAATTAGTCTGCGATTGGCTAGAAATCAGTGAATTACAAGCGGATGCGGGGCGATCTTTACAATACCAGATGATTAATCTAGAGGAATTAATCAGCGCTGCTTGGCAGACTGTCACCCCAATAGCAGCCCAAAAACAGATTAGCTTAGATTATTCCTCTCCGGTGGATTGGACGGTAGAAGTCGATCACTCTCGTCTGCTGCAAGTTTTCCTGAATCTCTTTGATAATGCCATTAAGTATAGTCCCGATCAGGGGAAAATTCGCCTAGAAATTCGAGAAATATCCGATACTATCGGGGAAAAATGGCTGAGAATTGACGTTATCGACAACGGTAAAGGATTTAACGAAGCGGATCTGCCCTACGTTTTTGATCGCCTCTTTCGTGGTGATCCTTCCCGCACCCGTCAAAAACAAGGCACAAAGGATTATAGTACCGGTTTAGGTTTATCGATTGCTAAAGAGATTATTCAAGCCCATGGCGGTTCGATCGTCGCTCAAAACGATCCTAACACCGGCGGCGCTCGCCTACAAGTCACTCTCCCCCGTCAAAAAAATTAGGTGGGAATTATGAATTATGAATTATGAATTATGAATTGGGGAGAGGGGAGAAAAAATTCTGTCAAGTTCTCTAGACAACTGTACAAAATCGAAAATTTTCTTGTTATCACTGTAGAGAAAGAGTAGTTTTATGTTAAGCGAATCCGACCGTGAGCCTATCCAAAGAAACCAATCATCCCGATCGCACCTATTTCGCTCGTTCTCTCCAGCGATATGAATTATGA
>NZ_JADBUP010000093.1:0-17338 GCF_020245605.1 Microcystis sp. M061S2
CGCTTCACCCCCCCGATCACCGATTTCCCGTTTGATTGCTAAGGACTGTTGATGAAACTCGATCGCTTTTTGGTATTCTCCTAGTAAACCGTAAACAATGCCTAAATTATCGTAGGAATTCGCTTCACCCCCCCGATCACCGATTTCGCGTGTGATTGCTAAGGACTGTTGATGAAACTCGATCGCTTTTTGGTATTCTCCTAGGGAATTGTAAACATTGCCTAAACTGGTGAGGGATGCGGCATAATTCCAGTTGGTTTGCTCCTCCTGTTGTTGGTAAACAGTGACTAATTCAAGGTAATAATCCGCTAGGGTTTGATAATACCCCCGTCGGGTGAGAAAATCCTCGATAGTACGGAGAATATCAAAAGCATTGTCGTACTCGGTTAACTGATAGCGATGATAGAAAATTTCTAGGTAAGGTTGCACATCGTTGAGGATTTCCCAAGAGTCGGGTTGAGCAATAGAAAGATAATAGGCGATCGCTTTTTGGTGTAATTCCCTTTGATCGCCGGCTTTGTATTGTGCATATTCCCAAACTAAAGGCTGAAAACTAAAAATTCGCTGGCGATTTTCCTCTTTTTCTTCTAATAATGATCGTCGCTGTAATTCTCGCAAATCTGCCGTGATCTCGGATAGTGCGATCTCTGGGTAATTATCCATCACCGCTTTGGCTGCCGGAGAATCAAATTCTCGGCGATAAATGCTGGTTTTAGTGAATAATTCCTGCTGTCTTTGGCTAAGTCGCTGAAAACTAGCATCTAAAACTAAAGCAATTCCCACTGTCTCTTGACGATGACTCCCCACCACCTGCGGATCGCTCAAAAGTTGCGATAAATTTCCTAATCCTAAATCCGCTAACCTTTCTAAACTGGGGTTTTGCGGAAATTCTGCTAAGATTAAATCCGCCACCAATCGCAGGAGTAATGGATGACCATCCACCCGTCGAGAAAAGTTCTCTAGATCCCCTGTTATTTGCGATTCCGCTAACAATTGCGCCCCTTCAGGAGGTTTCAAACCTTTTAGCTCAATCCAATGGTTAAAACCCCTAGTTTTTGGCTTTTCTCTGGTGGTGACTATAATTTTGCTGGTGTCACCTTTTTCTATCCAAGCAGTGAAAAACTGCTGATAAAATTCATTATTCCAAGAACCATCTTCCCCTAATAAACTCTCTAGATTATCGATAATAATTAGGTGGCGATGGCGTTGCAATTGTCTGATTAAAGCTTCCTGTAAATCTATTTCTTTTTCGGGGACAGGATAACCAAAGTCCGTCAGGATTTGGCGAGCTAAACCACTAAATCCGCCCAGATTTCCCGCTTCCCACCAAAAGCGTTTTGGGAATAAATCTTCATCATCCCCTAGGGAAGGATCGAGGGGAATTTCCTCCTCAAAAATTTTACTGGCTAGGGTAGATTTTCCAATTCCTCCAACTCCTTTGATGCCAATCATCGCAACATTTTGATCATTAAACCACTGCTTAATTTGGGTGATTTCCTCCTCTCTTCCCTGCCAATAGACGAGACTTTTTCGAGCATTTCCTCCCTTGAAAATACTCCTTTGACTACTGCGATTATTTTCTATTGCGTCTGCTTTTGCGTGCAGAGCCGCCAGTCATTCAGGAGGGATTCCTAGATTTAAATTACCCTTAACTTCTTGAATGTTTAATTGTTGTTTAATATCTTTGTTAATTTGCATACCAATTTGAGTTTTCGTTTCTGTTTGATTCTGATTAATTGTCATAATTTGTTGTGCTAGGATTTGGATTTCTTGGGCAAAATTGGGGTCTTTGAGCATTTCTACCTGTAAAAAAGGAACCACTTGCTGTTCAATCATCGCCTCGGATTTAGTTTGTTCGGCTGCCGCTAAAACCTTGGCTGCGGTGGGTTCCTTTTGTAACTTTTGCTTAATTTTTTGCCACAATTCTACACCTTTATCCATTGCTCCTTCCGTTAATTTACCGATAACAGCTTCAAAGGCGATTTTAGCGATTTCGGCGGCGGCTAATTCGGCTAACATAATTATCAATCGGGGGAATTTTTCGCCATTCTAGCACAACTATTTGGGGATGAAATTGCTTCTCCTCTCCCATTTGTCTCCTGGCAAGGTTCTAAGCTGTACTGCATCTAAACTGCATATTAGAAATATTACTACAAATGCTTAGAATTCCTCTCTCCAGGCTCCCTTCCCATAGACAGTCTTAACGAGCAATTTAGATAGTCAACCTACTTAACGATGACTATAATCCTAGAGAGGATTCTTTTTTTCCTATCACTGCATAGAAGGGATCAGCAACCATAATTCCTAACATTTGTAGGAAACTGGGGGTAGTAGCAGGACGAACGATCGCCTGTACTTCCCTAAATCCTGCCACCGATTTAAAATAGGATTTCACTAACGCTACCCGGCCTAAATCGCTATTATCGCGCCAAGCAGCGATCGCTTTTTGGTAAAACATCCGATTGGAAAAACTGACCACCACCAGACCATTAGGCTTTAAAATACGATACAGTTCCGCAAAAATCGCCTCTGGATACTGCAAATACTGCACCGACACCGTGATTAACACCGCATCAAAAGAACTATCCCCTAGGGGCAATTTTGGCTGTGCATTCAGGTCCTGGACAAAATAACTATGCAAGCGGGGATTTTTGGCTAACTCCTCCCCATTCATCCCGTGACCTTCGATATGCTCAAATTCCATCTCCTCCGGTAAATGGGACACCCAGCTGCTCATCAGGTCTAAAATGCGCGTATTCGGCGATAATATCTCTCGGTAGAGAGCGGTTAATCGATCGATAAAACCCTCATCCACGTGGGTGACGAAGCGGGGAAAAGCATAAAAATCGCTGTCTTTGGTCGGATCGAGTTTAGTTCTTTCTTCGGGTCGGAGCATTTTTGTCAAGTTAATTTTACTATTCTTAACATACCCCACAGACAGAAAAAAGGGTTAACCGAACTGGTCAACCCCTAGGCTTGGGAACGCGCTGTAAATCTTAGCTTTGAACGACTAGCTTAACGTTAGCGTTTTGCAGACCGCGCTGTTTCACTTCGGATAGGGTTTTGTTCACAGCGTATTTTTGGTTGATCGAGTTGATCAATTCGGTTTGATTGTGTTTTTTGGCCACACCCCAGAGGTCAGCGATTAAATCGAAACTGCCGTCGGTATTGCGGGACCAACCGAGATCATATTCGCCATCGAGAACAGCAACGATGTCGGAGCGAACCCGTTGACCGTTGTAACCACGAACATCAGCTTCGGTTTTTACGCTAATACCGAGGTCGCGGAGAGAAGCTTTGAGGATTTCGGCATCGGTGATTTTGGTCCGGAGAGTGCTAAAATGAGACATTGGAATTTCCTCTTTGTAGATAAGAATCAACAACAACAGATTGAGAGTTAAAGAGTGCCGCCAAGCGGCTTTGCGAGGCATTGCTAGTCCCTGAGAACTAGCCTTTCATCCCGTTGGGAGCGGGCGAAAGTCTGTTAGAACTCCAATCGCTGGTACTCAGCGACGGAGGCCGAAGCAGGTCGGGCGCGTTGTCTGGCCCAATCACGCAGGGCCGTCACCTGTTCGGTCATGGTGCGAGATAGGGGCAGAGTCGCCTTAATCGCCGCAATAATGTCCAATTGCGTGAATTCGCGATCTTGGGCGAAGGCCTCATACATGGCGGCAATCAGCGCCTGTTCTATTTCCGCACCGGAAAACCCATCGGATACCTTGGCTAACTGCTCCAAATCGAAGCGAGAAATGTCGGAGCGTCGTTTAGTCAGGTGAATATTAAAGATATCTTGTCTTTCTTCGGAATTGGGCAAATCGACAAAGAAGATTTCATCGAAGCGCCCCTTACGGAGAAATTCCCCCGGTAGCCGTTCAATCCGGTTAGCTGTGGCCATAACGAAGACGGGCGAGGTTTTTTCCTGCATCCAAGTCAGGAAGGAGCCGAAGATGCGGCTAGAGGTTCCCCCATCGGAATCGGCGGATCCCGTGCCACCAGCAAAAGCTTTATCTAATTCATCGATGAAAAGAATGGCCGGAGAGATGGATTCGGCAGTTTTTAAGGCATTACGCAGGTTAGCCTCAGACCGTCCCACCATGGAACCATCGTAAACCCTTCCCATATCTAAGCGCAGGAGCGGTAAACTCCAGAGGCGCGAGGTGGTTTTAGCGATTAAGGACTTACCACAGCCCGGTACTCCTAAAATTAGCATCCCTTTCGGTTGGGGGAGTCCGTAACCTCTGGCTCTTTCTGTAAAGGCGTTTGAGCGCTGTTTTAACCATTTTTTTAATTCTTCCAGACCGCCGACGGCATTGATGGTCTCGTCCTCTTCAACGTATTCTAAAATTCCGTTGCGGCGAATCAGTTGTTTTTTCTCGGAAAGGACGATTTCTACCTCGTCTTCCGTCAATTTGTTTGCTTTTACATGGGCTTTGCGGTAAACTTTTTCGGCTTCATCTTTGGTTAAGCCTAAGGCCGCTTTCAGGAGTTTTTCCCGGACTTCCGTGGTGGTACGACGATTTTGATTTTTGCCTAGGTGTTGCGAGAGTACCGTATCTAACTCTCCCATGTCCGGCAGGGGAAAATCTAGAACTACTACGTCTTTCTCTAGTTCTATGGGGACTTCTTGCAGGGGAGACATTAAAATAATGATTTTTTCGGTTCCTTTAAAGCTGGCGATCGCATCTCTTAACCAGCGATTGACCGGAGCGGAAGTGATGAACGGATGCAGGTCTTTGAAGATGTAGATGCCCGCTTCCCGTTGACGCACTACCCATTCGATCGCCGCTTCCGGCGACACGGTATTATGTTGACTGGTTTGGCGCGGTTGACCCAGTTCGATCATGCCGTGGGTGACAGTCCAGACAAACACCCGTCGATGTTGTGTATTTAGTTGGGCTATTTTGCTGATGGCTTCTTCCGCCCTTTCCTCCTCGGAGGTGACGAGGTAAATCAGGGGATACTGAGCCTTGACGAGAATTTCTAGCTCTTCTTTCATAACATCGACCCTATTTGTGGTAACGGTTTAGACCTTGGGCGGCTGATGGCTGTAGATGCCTTGTTCGGCTACTGAGAGTTTAGCAGGGAACTAAGGCTGCTTCTCCCTCTGCGGTTGCTTGGGCGCCGACGGGTTCGGGAACTTCGAGCGGGAACTCGTCGCCGACTATTCCGGGCTGGCGTTTGATCGACCTTAGCCGATCTTCTTTCATTACTAAGGCGGCATCACACTCGGGACATACATGAACCTGATAGGTTTTGCCATAGGCGGTGGCTTCGATTTCTTCTACCTTTTCGGGGTATTTTAGGTAGAAAGCGATCGCTTTTTCCACCAGCCCTGACATCGATTCTTCATCGATCGCAGCCCTTATTTTTAGTTGACGATGGACTCCAGGGGGAAGGTACAGTGTGACTTTTTGCTTGTCTTGCATATCACTAAATTGGTTTACCCGGGTATGTGTCCTTACTATAACCACTGTCTTTCCCTCCTGTCAAGATGGTAAGCTGTTATAACAGCATAATTGTAACATTTCTTTACAATTGTTGGGGAAGTGGGGTGATGGGGGTGATGGGGAGGGGGAATTATGAATTATGAATTATGAATTGGGGAGGTGGGGAAGTGAGGAAATTGAACTAAAACCCCAAAACCCCAACCCCCAACACCTAAAACCTGTCTCCTGTCTCCTGTCTCCTGAATTGAGCAAACCCTAATTACTATTGATACGACTTAAAAAGGCTTGTAGGCGCTCGCTGTGGGGATGATTAAAGAAGGTGTCGGGATCGCCTGCTTCTTCGATGACACCTTGATTGAAGAACAAAACCTTGTTAGAGACCTCCTTAGCGAACTGCATTTCGTGGGTGACGACTACCATAGTCATCCCCTCATCGGCCAATTGACGCATAACGTTTAACACTTCCCCGACTAATTCTGGATCCAGGGCTGAAGTGGGTTCATCAAATAAAATCACCTCTGGTTTCATGCAGAGACTGCGAGCGATCGCCACCCGTTGTTTTTGTCCTCCCGATAATTGGTCGGGATAAACATCGGCTTTTGGGGCCAATCCCACCTTTTCCAGATAATGAATTGCGGTCTCTTTAGCCTCATTTTCCGAGTGGTGTAACACTTGCTTGGGGGCTAACACCAAGTTTTGTAAAACGGTGAGATGGGGAAAAAGATTAAAGTGTTGAAACACCATACTTACCCGGCTGCGTAAGTTGCGGAGGACCGATTGATTTAACTTCGGGGAAGAGATGTCAATTCCCATCACCTCCAAGCGGCCGCCGTTAATTGTTTCCAAACGATTGAGACAGCGTAAAAAGGTACTTTTGCCGCAGCCAGAGGGACCGATTACCGATACCACATCCCCTTGATAAAGAGTGCCTGTAACTCCTTTAAGTACCTCTAAAGAGCCGTAACTTTTGCGTAAACCTTCACTGACAATCACAGGGGTGGTAGTGGTCATGATATCCTCTCGTAAAAAATTTTACATTCTGTCTGTACAAAGGTATCGAGATTAGTTTCTGCCAGATTGTATCCTTGACGACATTTTATCAAGAGGAATAATCATAATACTCAAATAGTCTCTCTACATCTGTCTTGGGTGGAAAGTAGGACGAAATTACTAACTTAGTTGAGCGAAAAAATCAAGGAGAAACAATTAAAAAATGATTAAATTTTGGCGAGGGCGGGCGGTGCAGAGAGTCATCTTTGCCTTGTTAGGATTAGTCTTGGCGCTCGGATTAAGTGTTATTCCGGCTTTTTCTCAGACCCCTCCTAATCCTTTTCGAGTCGCCACAGAAGCGACTTTTCCGCCCTTTGAATTTCAACAAGGGGGACAATTAACCGGGTTTGATATCGATTTAATGCGGGCGATTGGCAAGGAAGCCGATCTCAACATTGACTTTAGAAATTTACCCTTTGATGGCATTATTCCGGCTCTACAAGCGAGAACAGTGGAAGCCGCTATTAGTGGTATGACCATCACCGCCGAACGCGCCCAAGCGATTTCTTTTTCTCGACCTTATTTTAGGGCTGGTTTAGCGATCGCTGTTCGGGAAGATAATAAAACGATTAAAAATTTTGAAGACTTAAAAGGCAAAAGAATTGCCGTCCAAATTGGCACTACGGGAGCCTTAGAAGCGACAAAAATACCTGGAGCAGTGGTTAGTCAATTTGACTCGGCGGCTTTAGCTTTGCAGGAATTAATTAATGGTCGAGTTGAGGCGGTAGTTAACGATAAACCCGTGACTTTGTATGCAATTAAACAAGCGGGTTTAAGGAGAGTAAAAGTAGTCGGAGAATTATTAACGGAGGAATTCTACGGGATTGCTTTACCCAAAAATTCCCCCTATCTCCAGTTAATTAATGATGCTCTCGGTCGAGTCATAGAAAGTGGTCAGTACGATGCTATTTTTCGGCAGTGGTTTGGAGAAAAACCGCCAGAATTACCCTTAGTTGCCCCAGCTTTAAATAATTTACAGGAATCAAGTTTTAACTGGGGAGAATTATTCTATAACCTGATTGTGAAAGGGGTTCCCTGGACAATTCTGTTAACAGTTCTGTCTTTTCTTTTCGGGTTAATCGGCGGAACTTTAGTGGCCATTGCCCTGATTTCTCCCTACAAATGGTTAAAAACAATTTGCCGCATCTATGTGGATTTCTTTCGGGGAACACCGATGCTGGTGCAATTATTCTTGATCTATTTTGGTTTGCCCGGGTTGTTCCGAGAAATTGGCTTAAATATCGACTTAGATCGTTTACCTGCGGCCCTATTTGCCCTAAGTTTAAATGTAGCAGCCTATTTAGCTGAAATTATGCGCGGCGGTATTCAATCGATCGATAATGGTCAATGGGAAGCTTGTTCTAGTTTAGGAATGTCGCCGGTGCAAACCATGCGCGAGGTGATTTTTCCCCAAGCTTTTCGCCGGATGTTGCCACCGTTGGGGAATGAATTTATCACCCTCATTAAAGATACCAGTTTAGCGGCAGTAATCGGTTTTGAAGAATTATTCCGGCAAGGTCAGTTAATGGTAGCCACTACCTATAAAGCTTTCGAGATTTATATCGCCGTTGCTTTGGTTTATTTGGTTTTAACTACCCTTTCCTCCGTGGTATTTAAGCGCTTAGAGATTTACATGGATCCCCTACATAAATCTAAACAGGAGCAGAAAGCCTAGGGGCAACAGATGGGAACTGATAGTAAACGTCGTGCTTTGCTTACCTCATAAGCGATTAAAGGTAGCAAAAAAAGAATTAGATTCGGAGAATGAATCAGCCCTACCAAAACCCCGGAGCGCATTAGCTTTTCGGTGGGATGCTTACAGCCAGCTGCTGATATATCCGTAATAATTTAAGAGTTACTAATAATTGCTGATTGTCGGTATTTCTGCAAATGTGAGATCACCCGTAAATCAGTCGGTCGAACCCGCGTTTCTAGAGGCAGAAATAAGCCAAAAAGCCCCTAAACCAGAGGTAAGAACCATGATAATAATTAACCCGACCAGTAACCAACTATTTTTAGAAAATGGCTGTTTTGAAGCAGTAACGGTGATAGGAGGGGTGACTAAGACTTCTTCCTTAACCCGCAGCGAAGGAGAGGGAGGTGTAACCAGACGGGGACGAACCCGGACCAAGAAGGAGGGTTCCTCGATGGGATTCCTCTCAAAACTCTCTACCACTTTTTCTAATCTTCTTCCCTGAGCAACTACTGTCTCGATTTCCTGACGTAATTGCCGATTACTCTTGACAAGTTGCTGGTTTTGTGTTTCTAGAAATTCCACCCGTACCTGGGTGGCCTGTAATTCTTTGACCAATTCTCGATAGACCGAGAGGGGAACCGAGGGGCGACTGGTGAAACCCTGGGGTCTTTGGGGGGAAATACGCGGCGTAGTGGTCATGAATCGACTAATTTAGGGCTTTTAAGCGGTAAAAATGGCCCACAGGACCGGTTCCTTGACCGATGGCGAGGGAATGCTCAAGGGCGTTAGTAACGTACTCCTTGGCTTTTTTCACCGCTATTTTTAGGTCATCACCCAAAGCGAGGTTAGCAGCGATCGCTGCCGATAGGGTACAACCAGTCCCGTGAGTATTATTGGTTTCGACGCTTCTGGTCTTAAAAGTTTCCCATTCCTGCCCATCAAAGTAGATATCAACCCCACGCAGCTGGCCTTTCATGCCGCCACCTTTGACTAATACTGGTGTGGCCGACTTCTGGAAAATAATTGCGGCGGCCGCTTTCATCGCCTCAAAATCATTGATCTCGATGCCACTTAAAAGCTGCGCTTCGTAACGATTAGGGGTAATAATCGAAGCCAGAGGAATTAAACTATTAAAAAGACTATCTAAAGCTCGATCATCAATTAATTTGGCTCCTACCCGCGAAACCATAACCGGATCCACCACTAAACTGGTCAAACGCCAGCGCTCGATCGCCTCGGCCACTGCTTCGATAATCTCGCTGCTGAACAGCATTCCTGTCTTGACCGCTTGCACACCCAGATCCCCGACCACGGCATCGATTTGGGCTGTTACCATTTCTGGACTTAAGGACTCGACGCGCTCGACCCCCAGGGTATTTTGGGCGGTAATGCAGGTAAGGGCGCTGGTGCCGTGAACTCGGTGGAAGGCGAAGGTTTTCAAATCCGCTTGAATTCCCGCGCCGCCACCACTATCGGAACCGGCGATGGTGAGGGCAATGGCAGTCATAGGAGGTTAGCGATCAAAAGGACGACGACGTTGCAAGAATTCGGGGATATCTAATCCCGCCGGTTTTGGTGGTTCGGGAGTCGGGGCCGGACTGGGTGCGGGGGCATTGATCACCACCTTGCTACCGGTGGGACGAGAGGGGGAATCGCCGGAAAAACCGGTGGCAATGACGGTAATTCTGACTTCTCCCTGCATTTTCTCGTCAATTACTGCCCCGAAGATGATATTAGCGTTGGGATCCACCACTTCATAGATAATTTCGGCGGCGGCATTGACTTCGTGTAGGGTTAGATCTTGACCGCCGGTGATGTTAAAGACTACGCCTTTCGCACCTTCGATCGAGGATTCCAGTAACGGCGAGGAAATAGCAGCGATCGCTCCTTCCTTAGCCCGAGATTTTCCAGAACCGATGCCGATGCCCATTAGGGCTGAACCCGCATCGGCCATCACTGCCCGCACATCAGCGAAATCCACATTCACCAGACCGGGGATAGTGATAATATCCGAGATCCCCTGTACCCCTTGCCGCAGCACATCATCAGCGACGCGAAAAGCCTCCTGTAGGGGAGTTTCGGCGGGTATTACCTGTAATAACTGGTTATTGGGGATAATAATCAGGGTATCGACCCGACTTTGTAAACCACCCACCCCTTCATCGGCCTGATTAGTGCGACGACGACCCTCGAAGGTAAAGGGACGAGTCACAACTCCCACGGTCAAACAGCCGATTTCTTTGGCAATTTCGGCCACAATTGGAGCAGCCCCCGTTCCCGTGCCGCCGCCCATGCCGGCGGTAATAAAGACTAGATCGGTTCCTTCCAATGCTTGGGCGATTTCATCCCGGGATTCTTCCGCCGCTTTCTGTCCGATGGCCGGATTGCCGCCCGCCCCTAGGCCGCGGGTTAATTTTGTCCCGATTTGTAACCTTTGGGGGGCGGAGGAGTGGGCCAGGGCCTGGGCGTCGGTGTTAATTGCCCAAAATTCGATTCCGGTCACGCCGCTGGCGATCATGCGGTTAACGGCGTTACAGCCCCCACCGCCGACCCCGATCACCTTGATCTTGGCGACATTGCTCGGCACGATGCGATTACTACGACTTTCTTCTCGGGGTGTCATCTGTGATTCATGGGGACGAGTAAATAATACTCCAGCATTATTCTGAGAGTAATGATTATCTTCGCTCATAGCTGAACTGGCATAATCGTTACTGTTCAGATTGGGATAGGTGGAAACAATTTCATTAATCGATGTCATTGGAATTGGAACACTTTTAGTACAAGATTCTGTTATTGATTTGGTGAATCAGAGATGCACTGTTAACACTATCACTAATATTATGTCGGTTCCAGTATCTACAGTATCAGTTTCTGGTTCATAAAATCATAATTTGGTTTTTTTGCCAATACCTAAAGGGAATAATTGCGTTTTTTTGCTGATAAATTCCAGTTAATCCCGACCGGTTGCCGCTACTTTGGCAACCATAGGGGCTGGCTGCGGTTTTAATTGTACAGTGGGAGCATCGGGATTGCTCAGGTCAATGTAGAGAATTCGCGCTAGAGGTATCTTGGATGACAATGGCCGTGATTGTACAAGAGCGGTTAATTTTTCGGGCAATCTATCTTTATAAAAACCTAAATAGACCTGTCCCAGTTCAGTTTTTAGTACAAGATTACTAGGATTGCGCCAATCGATGGCGGTAACTTTAATCGATAAGTTATCAATTAAGGGATAAATTTTTTGCCACTGTTGTTGATATTGTCGGTCGTAACCAAGCACTTCTAGGCTAGGTAATTGGCTTTTGGGCAGAGTTCGACCATAATAGTTTTGAGGAATTATCGTTCCCGAGGCATCTAAAAAGCCTTGCTGTTGATGAGAACGCCAACGGGCAACAGGTTTTCTTTCTTGAATAGAAACAATCACTTTCGGGGGTAATAATTGCCGCTCGATCTTAACGTCGGCAATAGCGGGAATAGCCGCTAATTTTTCTCGCAATTGATGGGTGGGTAATTCCCAGAGAGACAGGGGATAGTTTAATTTCAGCCAAGCACGAATCGACTCGGGCGACATTAATTCTGTGCCTTCGATTTCCACCTGTCTGGCCTTGGTAATTGTCCAATAGGGCGAAGTCATCCCCCAAGCTAATCCCGTCGCTAAACCACTAACCACCAGAAAGCGGCCCAGGGCTTGCCACACCTTTGAGCGCCTTTGGTGGCGCAGGTTTTGTCGTTTTTGTTCCAGGGAGAGGGAAGAAAGGATTTGATCGCTCATAGAGAAAATCCGGGACAGTTTTGCTGTTATCTTAGGTCGCGAGGTGGGCTGCTGGCAACTCGATCGCTACCCAAGTAATCAGTTTGACAAAGAAAGAGATAATAAATGTTATAACAGTAGTAGTCTACAGGCGTTCTTTTGTCTGTCTCCAGGAAACCTAAACGCTCCTTTTTGCCAAGATATTTCGACGGTCAGCCAGAAAGAGCGTTCCGGCAAGAACAGCCTAATTTATCTGAAAATTACCTATGGTTATCAACAAACGCGGACTTGTTCTCGGTGCTACAGCAGTGGTCCTGTCTACCGTCGCCGTCACGGGGGCGGGATTCCGTCTCTCTCAAAGTCAAGCTTTTTTTCAGGAAAGTCCCAAGGAAACCGTTGATGAGGTTTGGCAGATCATCAACCGCACTTACTTAGATGGCACTTTTAATCAATCGGACTGGAACGCCATCCGCAATCAGTATTTAAATCGTTCCTACAAAAATCAAGAGGAAGCATACACCGCTATCCGCGAGATGTTGAAAACTCTCAATGATCCCTATACCCGTTTTATGGATCCCAAAGAGTTTAACAATATGAAGATCGATACATCGGGAGAATTGACTGGGGTAGGGATTCAATTGACCAAAGATGAGAAAACTAAGCAGTTAGTCGTGGTTTCACCCATTGAAGATACTCCCGCTTCTAAAGCTGGTGTGCTGCCTAAAGATGTGATTATCGCTATCGATGGTAAATCTACCGAAGGCATGGAATTGGAGCAAGCGGTGAGCATGATCCGCGGCAAAGTGGGGACAAGCGTTAAGATCACGATTCAACGGGGTGAGGAGAAGAAAGAATTGACTCTTACCCGGGCCAAAATTGAAATTCACCCGGTGCGCGCCCACACGGAAAACACCCCGATTGGTAAAGTCGGTTATATCCGTCTTAATCAATTTAGCGCCCAAGCTAGTGGCGATATGAGTCAAGCGATTCGCGAATTGGAAGCTGAAGAGGTGAAGGGTTATATTCTCGATCTGCGTTCTAACCCCGGCGGTTTACTCTACGCCAGCATCGAAATCGCTCGGATGTGGATACCTGATGGTTTAATTGTCTCTACGGTCGACCGCAAAGGGGTGACGGAACGTCAACGGGCCAACAATCAAGCTTTGACTAATAAACCGCTAGTCGTCCTCGTCGATGGTGGTTCCGCCAGTGCCAGTGAAATTCTCTCCGGAGCTTTACAGGATCATGATCGGGCGGTTATTGTCGGTACGAAAACCTTTGGTAAGGGATTAGTGCAATCGGTACGCAGTCTTAGTGACGGTTCCGGATTAGCGGTGACAATTGCCAAGTATCTCACCCCCGACGGACGGGACATCAATAAAGATGGTATTCATCCGGATGTGGAGTCGGAACTGAGCGAGGAAGATCGCAAAAATCTTCAACAGGAACGGGATCAGGTGGGAACCTTCCAGGATCCTCAATTCAAGAAGGGTTTTGAAATCTTGGAAAAAGAAATCACTGAAGGCAAGAAAACGCCCACCAATACCGCTAAACAATAGGTTGACATTTGCCCGCTCGAATTAAACCCACCCGACGGGCGATCGCTTCTCCCCGCTCGGCAAAAGGACCCCAGTATTGACCATTGACTGGGGTTTTTCCGTTTTCTAGGGCTATAATCTGACAAATTCCGGTATTTTCCTGGACAATGTACCAGTTTTGTCCGCTATTATCCATAGATTTTTCTCCTTAATCCCTCTATTCCCTTGTTTATAGCGTCTCTCAATCCCGAAGTAAAAAATTTTTATCAACTTCTTGACAAAACCGGGGAGATAAATGCTAATATTAAAAAGGTCTGTCCAATGGGGATTAGCCAAGCGGTAAGGCAGCGGGTTTTGGTCCCGCCATTTCCTAGGTTCGAATCCTAGATCCCCAGTCTAGTATTTTTTATTCCCAATCCGCCAATGATCGAGAATATCCTTGATCAAAGCTTCCTTTAGCCAAATACGACCGATAAGCGCCAGGGGAACCGCCAGAAATAGCCCTAAAAAGCCAAAAATCGAGGCAAAAAACAACTGGGCCAACAGGGTAAAAGCGGGTAAGAGCTTGAGCGACTGCACTGTTAAAATGGGCAGCGGTGAATGATGGTCGAAATATTGAATTAACAGATAAATACTGCTGTAGAGTAGTAAAACCGCCCAGGGTTGCCAGGGAGCTTCCAGAAGGGCGATAGAAAAGGGTAAAATCGTGCTTAGAACCGGCCCGAGGTTGGGGATAAAGGTGAGAAATCCTGCCAGAATAGATTGGGAAAAAGCGAGGGGAATGCCGATCAGGGATAGACCTAGGCAACTGCCCAAGGTCATAATCAACATATGACAGAAAATCCCTTTTAGCCAAGCTTTTAAATCTCGATCGCAATCTTCTAGGATCGATCGTACCCGAGGACGGTAGAAAGCGGGAAATAAACGCAGAAAACAACGGTGGTAAGCGGCAGGATCGGCGAGAATCATCAAGCTCAGGGCAACAATTAGCAGTAAGCTGAGGATAATGCCGAAAGTACCGTAAAAAATGCTTAAACCCCGGCCAGCAATTTGGTTAATCAGGGGTTGTAATTGAGCGAGCAGCGTTTTAAAGTCCGGGAAGACACTGGCCAGACTAGGATCGAGATAATCCTCAAGACGATGCACTTGTCCCCAGAGTCTTTCTATAGCTTGGGGTAATAAACTAAATAATTGGCGAAATTGTTGAACTAAAGCGGGTATAATCCCCACAAAAATACCGATAATACCAATAAAGAAGCTAAAAAGAGTGATAATTAGGGCGTGGGAACGTTTGAGGTGATGACGCTGCCACCAAGTCACAGCCAAATTTAAAATCTGAGCTAGAAGAATCGCCATCAATAATAATAAGAGAATCTGTCGAATTTGCCAGAGAATCAACAGACAAAAGACTAACAGGACTAAACCGAAGCTACTGCCAAAAGTCATGATAAGCAAGGAGAAAGGAGAAAGATTCCTAATCAGTTATTGTCCGTCTCCAGAGGGCAAAAACCGTGAGCAGAAAAGGAGTAAAAACCAGAATTAAAGTGTTAAAAGGACTGGGAGTGATCGATAATAAAGGGCCAAGATATTTAATTCCCAGGGAAATCAAAGCCGATATCAAGATTATTTTTATAATAAAGCCGCTCATAGATCAGTTTTTAGGTAACACAAGCACTATCTTATCCCTGAAGAGGGTAAAAATTGGTCAAAATGTGGAAATTATCTGCCATCGGTTTTATAGACCTCTTGCATAATTTTTTTATGGTACGATAGACGGTTTTGCTTTTTTCTCGATTTTTAGATTGGTAATTAGGCACCTCAATAAGCATCGCTTATTGAGGATGATAAAGCTCAAAAGTGCTGAAAACACAGGGTTTTTGAGATACGCAAAAAATAGTTTCTTTGAACTATCGATCATGTTATGTCAATAATAGTCGCTAGAACTTAAGTTTTCCCTAGCTTGTTGAGAATATCCCTTTGCCGAACATTTGTATTGTTTTTGGAGAATTCCTTAACTTATAAGGGTTTCAAGGATTGTCTTTGTCAATAAGGCTTCCTTGTTGCGGTGACTAATTACTTAGATGGAAGTCGAAAAAAGAATAAAATGTGATCTTAGGTCAGGAAATCATCTATACTTTTGCTATATTTATGGCTCTCTTGGGTTTGGTGGGTAAAATGTATTCTAAGATACAGTCTTGCTGGCGAGCGAGTGGAACGAACCACAGAGACACAAAGGACACAAAGATCGATCGCTACTATATAAGTTAAACTTATCACACAAAGAATAAGAGAGCCGGCAGCGGTCATGATTTTAGTTTATTTAAAAAAAGTCGAGTTCGTTTTCATCCTTTAACTCCCAGCATAGAAGACAGTGGTTATCAGGGAATAGCTGCATACCATAGTAATAGTTATACACCGAAAAAGAAACCGAAAAATGGCAAATTAAAGTAGTATAACAAGGCTTTAGCCAAAGAAAGGATTATCATTGAACCTATAAATAGAAAACTCAAAATCTTGAAAATATTATCCTGTAAATATCGGAATCGTCGTCGAAGATATAGTTTAAGAGTTAACTTGTTGACGGCTATTTATAACTGTGAGTTAGGTATAGGTATAGCAACTTCTTAAAAGTTGTCAAACATTAATCTACAAGGAGAATTTATTCTCAATTTTTATAATTGAGATAGTTTGTGCCGCTTAAATAAAGAGGTTTTGATAACCAAATTAAAGCATATCTAAAGAGTTTTGAGTTAAAAGTAAAACTTCAGGTTTTTATTCAGAACGAACATACTAATCAACTTTTTTTGGGTAAAATTAGTTAACCCACCACTATAACATATAATTAATTTGCAAGAGTTCTATTGCACGATTACCTCACTTTCATCATCAAAGACGATTAATTTCACGCTCTGGTTCTTTAGCAATGCCTGCCCTAATTCTATACTAAAAACACTGTTAAAAGGGGAGAATTACCCCATCAATCTAGACAAAGAAACTATTGACCGCAATAGTGCCGAGCGCCGGTAAAGTACCCGTTAACCCAGTAAGATTAATCACCAAATCATTAGCACTTTGGAAACCCGCCGTACCGTCGTTGATAATTAGGTAAGTAGAAGAACTAATGTCCCGCACTAAAACAGCACTGTTAATTCCGAGAGCTTGATTTCCAGCTGTTGCCCCATTAGCATCGGTAAAGACGTTAGTAACAATGGTGTTAATATTGGTCGTGGTGCTATCTGTTGCCCGGGTAAAAGCGACCGGGGCATTAATGGCCGCACCAGATTGACTAAGCAGGTCAATCTTATCAGTACCAATAGCAAAATCCGTAACTCGGTCTAGGGCTGCCGAGGTGGACTGACTAAATTGGAAGATGAAGATGTCTGTCCCCGTCCCACCGGTTAAAGTATCGGTTCCAGCAGCACCATTGAGGGTATTATTGCCACTATTCCCTGTAATCTGGTTATTTAAGGCATTACCCGTGCCATTAAGATTACCAGTACCGGTGAGAAGGAGATTTTCCACGTTGTCGGGAAGGGTATAGGAAAGGGAAGCTTGCACGATATCGGTTCCCTGGTTGAGAGCTTCAATGACCAAATCGCCGGCATCATTTACCGTATAAGTATCGTTTCCGGCTAATCCAGTCATGGCATCTGCTCCAGAAGTACCCACAAGGGTGTCAGGACCAGAAGTACCGATAAAGTCATCATTATTGATGGTTCCCGTGGCAGTAGCAGTGGTAATGGTAGCGCCGTTGGTGGGATTGGAGAGGGTGACGGTAAAGTTTTCGTTCAGTTCTACCGTTGTATCTCCTTGGACATTAACAGTAATTACTTTTGAGGTTTCCCCCGCCGCA
>NZ_JADBUP010000094.1:0-6660 GCF_020245605.1 Microcystis sp. M061S2
AATTAGTGCGCTAATTTTAGAAGTAATAGAATGGGAGCAATCAGGGGAAGTAATTGACGTTATAATTAGCCATAGTTTTCCGTCAAAATTCGATTTTGTCTCTTAAAACCCTGATTAATCGGTTTTTAGAGCTAATTTTGAATCTTGGTCTAATCTGCCTGTCTTCCTTGCTGTGACTGACTTACAAATTTTTGGAGATGTCTAATAATCATTAAAATATTTCTCGCCTCCTCATCTGAATTGAGAGATGATAGAGAACAATTTGAAATATTTATCAACCGTCAAAACAAAGAATATATAAAAAAGAGAATATTTTTAGAATTAGTTGTCTGGGAAGATTTTATCGATGCTATGTCAGCAACGCGCCTACAAGATGAATACAATAAAGCGATTACAGAGTGCGATATTTTCGTCAGCCTCTTTCATACTAAAGTAGGTATATACACTGAAGAAGAATTTACCAAAGCGTGGGAAACCTTTAAAGTAAATCGTCATCTGTGGATTTATACTTATTTCAAAGATGCACCCATCAATGCGAGTCAAATTAGTCCAGAAATTATGACTTTGTTGAATTTCAAGAAAAGACTCCATAATTTAGGACATTTTCATACTAGCTATGCTGACATTAACGACCTGAAATATAAATTTAGCGAACAACTAAATAAGATTATGCCAAAATTAGCAGGGGAAATCGAGCCTGCTTTTCATCAAGAACAGCAAAACAGCAAAGAGCAGGAAGTAAAACAAGCACTGAAATCTCAGATCCAGCAGTTAGAACAACACTTAGAACAAGAGCAAGAAAAACTAACAGAAAAAGAAGCAATAATTTCTCAGTTGCAAGAACAAATAAAGCAGCTACAGTCTCCTTCAAAAATTGTTTTAACAGGAGAAGAAAGTGAGAAAGAATCGACTACACTAAACTCAATGACTTACTAGCAGCAGGTAAGTGGAAGGAGGCTGACCAAGAAACAGCTAAAGTTATGTGCCGGGCAGCAGGAATAGAAAAGGAAGGCTGGCTAGACACAGTGTCTATCAACAATTTCCCCTGTGAAGATTTACGAACTATTAACGGACTCTGGCGGCACTACAGTATGGGTAAGTTTGGCTTCAGTGTCCAGAAAGAAATCTATGAGAGTCTCGGCGGCACGATAGACTATCGTGAGGAAGTGTGGGAAAAGTTCGGCGATCGCGTCGGCTGGAGAGATGGAGGAGAATGGATGGCATACAATGACCTAATACCAAATTTCAAAATATCTGACATACTCAATCCTCTCACCGTAAGGCTTTGAGCATTCTGATCTATGACAAGGGTTTTGAAAAATGGTATAAGCTTTAATTTGGAGTCAGCACCCCAAGCGCACCTCCCCGTGTGGCCAGAGTGGTTCCGTTTGAAGGAGTGGAACTCTATGCTGCAGTTTGGCGGGAGGAACGGCCTGGCAAGGGGTGACGGGTGTAGGTATCTCTTCTCTCGCGCAGAGACTTGTGGTTTGCTCAAGCCCATATTTTAGGTCGCTAGTTTAGATTTGTCCGTAGCTACATCATTTCAATTTTCCTCTTGCCAATCGCTCTGCTTGACCGCAGGTTTTTTTCTTAGTTTTTCCGAGAGCTTCAGCGATTTGGCGGTTCTACAATTAAAAGAGAAAGTTTGCTCCAAGAAAACCATGCAACTAGAAGAATACTTTGAAGTTTTTGAGCCAGATGACATCCGCATTAAAGGACATCGCATTGGGATTGAGGATGTCATCAACTACCATTTAAAAGGTTATACTTCCCAGCAGATTCTCCAAGAGTTACCCAGCTTAAACCTAGAGAAAATTTACGCTACTCTCACCTATTACTACCAAAATAAGCCCCAGATAGATGCTTATCTTCAGCGCCTCCGTGACTGGCAAGAAGAACAATACCAACAGTGGTTAAATACCGAGCCATCGCCCCTGATTCAACGCCTAAGACAACTGAAACTAAAACGGAAACAGCAAGAACTAAACCTCGCATGAGAATCCGGTTTTTGTTATTTGTTAGATGAAAACTTATCCCCAGACCTCAAAATATCTCTGTTACGATTGAATCCTAATCTCGATATTTTGCGAGTAAGTGAACCCGATGCACCACCCCTAGGAACTTTAGACCCAGAAATCCTAGATTATGTTGCGTCATTTCAACGGTTATTAGTTACCAATAATCGTCGCAGTATGCCTGGACACCTCAAAAACCATTGGGATAAGGGGGGACATATTTGGGGTTTACTGTGGTTGCGCCCCAGTGCTAATTTAGAAATCTGGGTAGAAGAATTATATCTAATTTGGGAAGCATCTGAAGCAGAAGAATGGATTGACCGAGTTGATTGGATTCCCTTTTAAATCTTCGCTATTTTTCGATCTTGCGTGCGATTGCGTCCAGCCTTGCTTTGATTCCGGTCATCCATTGGTTAAACTCGGCCGATTGCCGGTCGATAGCTTCCTTCCGTAGCCTTATCTCTGCGGTTGTTTTTTCGTGGGCTTCTAACCAGGTATTCAGTTCTCATCATTGCCTCAAGTATCTACGGTTTGCTGAATAAATCTAAAAACCTTGTTGGATAATATCTTGAGGCTTTTTTGAAATCAAAAAGTTCCGGGCCTGGGAGTGATCGGGGGGAAAATTTAGGCACTTTTTCCCTGAAAATTAGGTATAGTCATTTCAGATAAGTCTGATACACTCTAGACCAGTTAAACCCTTATGAACTCTGGCATTGATATTCTCAATCTTAATTGAAATGACTATAATTGGCCACCTCAAAACCAGTAAAACCCTACACCCCACACCCCACACCCTGTCCCCACGAAAAACTTTTTCAGCAGACCCTATCTAGAGCTTGCTGAAAAAGTTTGTTGGTGGGGTTAGGAGTCAGTAGCCGGTCGTCAGGCTTCGGCCGTGAGCTCAGCGTTCGACTGAGCTCACGCCGAGGTCCGAACGGAGTCAGGAGTTTCAGGCTTTGTTGCCCTCTTGTTTTCGTACCAGTTTATGTACTAAAAGAAAGATAATGCAAGGTTTTTGAAGGTCTCAATCCTATTTTCTGGCACTAACATCGGATTTTAACCGGTCAAAAGCCTTATTTTAAAAGGGTTTTACCATTATTCGTTCAGCCTTAATTAAGATTGGATGTGGGATGTGTGGGGAGTGTTATGACTCGTAAAGTAATTGCCTCAATTACAGAACGGGCTTATATTCTTGAGGTTTTGTCTATCGCCAAAGTTTAGAGAATCGGTACAAAAGTCTTACTCGATAAGCATTTCACGATTCCTTAAGCAAAAACTATTACACAAAGTCGAGAACAGCGGCAATTTACTACTAGAGATAGATATTTAAACGCATAAAACCTGTTATTTATAAGATTATAGCAATTTTCATCAGAATGAGACGTAAGCAAGGGGCTTAAGCTCCTTTTTAGCAAAACTTGTCGATACCTCAGTAACGTGAAAAGCGCTATAAAACGATGGTCTTATGAAGAATTGCAACATTTTCGGAGTTTCTCGATTCTTGCTTTCAACCAAATATCGAACCATCAACAATTAAACTTAACCCCTCTTAGTGGTGCGGAAAGCTTTTTTAAATCTCTCAAGAGACAACCAATGTCGTCAAAATGAGGGCTGAAACCCATTATCTTTCTAGTATTCAGATGCGCTATATCGAACAGCGTCTTACTGATAATCCTTTATTGATAATAGTTTTAGGAGTTTTCCGACCACCGAGCTTACCCCCCGGTAAATCGCCATGACAACATGGAAAATTTTGGGTCGTGTTATCGACCGTCAAACCCGTTTCGGTATTTCCGGACTCCGAGTTGAGGCTTGGGATAAAGACTTAATCTATGACGACTTGCTTGGCAGTGCTGTCACAGGGGAAGGCGGAGATTTTCAGATAACCTTCGACGAGTCCTACTTTCGAGAACTGTTTCTGGAGCGGCGGCCGGATCTTTTCTTTAAAATCTTTCAAGACAACGATCTAATCGAGAGTACGGAAGATTCTGTCCTCTGGAATATTGAATCAGGAGAAAATCAAATGGTTATTGAAGCGGATCAATCGATTAGTCACAGACACAAACTCGGCTTGAGCGGCCCGATTAGAGTCACTTTACCCGTTGAAGTCGCCTATAATCTAGAAGCTTTGCAGGTCAGTATCGCGGAAATTATGGGTCGCGTGGGTTGTAAGCCCTGCTTTTCCGGGGCGGCTTGTACTTTCCTTCACGAGCGGGAATTTATCCTCGATCCCGTGCGGAAAGTCACGCCATTGAATCGGCCAATCCCGGAACTCATGGACAGAGACTTGGGTGCGCGGGCCGGTGGGGTGAGCGTAGTGCTAGATGCTGGGATTAGTAACGATATCGAACGGGTGAAGGAAGCGATCGCCAGTATTGTCGCCCGTCTCGGATGTTCCGCGTGTCACTCGGGATTCGATATCGCCTTTCGCAACGAGTTAGACCTGATTACCGTTGATAAAAAGTTGAATGTACAAGTATTTGGCAAAATCTAATTCTCGACTTCCGGAAATGGGCGTTGGGATTACCTATTCACCAGAACTAGAGCCTCTTTTAGAACAACGCCAGGAACTTTTTTCTGTCCTAGAAATCGAGCCTCAGACGATGTGGATCGAGACCGGGCAAGCTCCTCGACGCTACCGAACGCTAGAGAAAGTTTTCGAGCGTCTCGCTGGGCTTCCGGGAAAAAAGCTCGTCCATAGCGTCGGGATTCCCGTCGGCGGGACAGTTAGCCCCGATCGAGGGCAGTTAGAACTGTTGCGGCAGACGATCAACCGTCTCGGTTCGCCTTGGATGAGCGAGCATCTTAGCTTTAACGCGACCCCGGAATTCCACACGGGCTTTTTCTTGCCTCCCCTCCAAACACTAGAAGGAGTCGAGACCGCCGTTCGCTCGATCGGGGATCTTCAAACCGCTTTACCCGTGCCGATCGCGGTGGAAACCGGGGTCAATTACCTGCGACCCCGGCCCGGGGAAATGGAAGACGGCGAGTTCGTCGCCCGCGTTATCGAAACCGCCAATTGTGGGCTGTTGTTGGATCTTCATAACCTCTGGGCTAACCAACTCAACGGTCGTCAGTCCATAGAAGCTTACCTATCCCGACTTCCTCTCGATCGGGTCTGGGAAATTCATCTAGCGGGTGGCATGAAGTTGGGGGGTTTCTGGCTCGACGCTCATTCCGGGGAAATACCCGCTCCCTTATTCGAGTTGGCTAAACGGGTCATTCCCACCTTGCCGAACTTGAAAGCGATTATTTTCGAGATTTTTCCCTCTTTCATTCCCGTTGTCGGTCTGGATTTAGTCCGAGAACAAATAGAACGACTGCACGAACTCTGGGAACTTCGGAAACCCGGCCGCCCCTCCCAAGAAATCTCGTATCCCGTCCCGAAAACGAACGCGGGGGTATTCGGGGGTACTGCCGTTTCCCCGAGTAGATGGGAGTGGCTCTTAGGCAGTTTGGTGATCGGCCGTTCTCTACCGGACGAAATGGCACGAGAACTGACCGCCGACCCTGGAGTCCAAATTATCAACCGCCTGATTCAAGAATTTCGCGCTTCGATGATCGTCAGTGCCATCAGGTTAACTTCCCGTCTGATGATGCTGGCGCTCGGCCCGGACATCTTCCGCGCTCTCCTAGCCGATTTTTGGTCGAAAGCCCCGCCCCATCAATTCTCGACCACCGAAGTGGAAGCTTTCGCCGAATACTTGCGCTCTCTCGACCTTCAACTCCCCCAACTGCTGAAAGTTCTGGAGTTCGAGCGAGCCGTTATCGCCACGCTCATCGATGGACAACCGCGTCTCGTTCGCTTCGACATCGACCCATTCCCCTTGTTACGCGCTTTAGCCGAAGGGCATTTACCCGATGTACCCAGCCAACCCGGTCAATACGAGATCGAGATCGCACCCGATGGACCGGTTGCAGTTAGTGGCGTTGATTTAGATTCCACGCGGTCAACTTTGCCTTTTCACTGAGGGCTTACGAGAATTCTGACTCTTCTGGTTTCTGTGTGGAAACGGGGTCTATACTGATAGTTTCTTCAGCAAAATAGCACTAAAAGTTTTTCCCAGTAAACATTTCACGATTCTATGATCAAAAATTATCACACAAAGTCGAGGAGAGCCAGAGATTTAATTGATTAGTTCGCTCTAGATCGAAAACAATTAACAAAAATCGCCAAATGTCTTTCTCTATAAGAGTTTCATTCCTTATAACCCTGTACGTTGCACAAGACAAACCGAAGAACCACAAGTTCTCTATTTAAATAAGAGAATTTTATCTGATTTTTTTCAAAATGAGAATTGCTGGGGTCGGTTAAATCTACTCGGTTGACGGTGGGAAATTCCGTCACCGTTACCGGTGAACATCCCAGAAAAGGACAGACGGGGGAGATAACCGCGTTGCCCAATCCCTATGCGGCCATTATCCTTTTTAACGATGGGAACAGGGAAATGTTAGGTTCGGACTTCCCTTCCCAAAAACCCATCGATGTGGCCGCTAAATTTCAGTTGACGCTCCCCGCTCTAAAGAGACGGGGATTCTTCGTTCATTGAGTCTCCGTTAGTAAGCAGGATTTCTCCAACCAACCAAGAGGGAATCTCTCCCGAAGCGTTTAAAGTTTGCGTGCGCCCCACGCTACTTAATCCCT